>CAYZXV010000030.1:0-11031 GCA_964482525.1 uncultured Rhodospirillaceae bacterium
ACCTGGGGGCTCCTCGCTCCCCCCCCTCCCCCCCCTCCCCCCCATTCGTCGCTAAAGGAAGGGTTCGACGATCATGTTTGCAAGCGATACAACAAACCCTGGCAGTGAAAAACTTCGTGATCTTGCCATCATGGATTTGTATATCCGCATAGACCATCCCGCCCCCGCACGCTATCGTTGTGCTGCACGTGATTATACAAACAATTGGACACGCGTTTTACCAGAAATATACAAAGGAGAAATTGATACAATTGCTAGCCATTTGCGTGGACGATTAGACAACCCGGATTCTGCCTTCGAATATGATGGCATGAGATTTCGCCTTTCTTATCAAAAACTTGCGAATGGGGAAGATTGGGTAGTCCTAAGGAGGATTAGCACAAAAGTGCCAAAGCTTGAAGACCTCTCCTTTGCCACACACATGATTCAACATTTGCGACGTCTTGGTCAAAGAGATGGGTTAATCATCATATCTGGTGCTACAGGAAACGGAAAAACAACTTCTGCTTTTGGCCTTCTCAATGACTTCCTTCAAAATTTTGGGGGGGTTGGTATAACGATAGAAGACCCTGTTGAGTACGCCCTGAATGGCCCTGTCGGGGAATATGGCTATTGCTATCAGGTTCAGGTCAACAAAGACGAAGATTGGGCTACACCGCTTAAAAGAGCCCTACGCTGGACTCCCCGTTTCCTCTTGGTCGGCGAGGTTAGATCCCCTCGTGCAGCAGAACAAATTCTGCGCGCATCTACTACGGGACACCTCGTTATTACCACTATTCATGCCGGATCGATTGAAGAAAGCCTGATGGGCCTTATGCATCTTGCAGAGCAAAGCATGGGCTCAGCCGCTAATTTCATGCTAGCACAAGGCCTCACCGCAGCTATGCATCAAACCTTGAATGTTTCTGGCCCCTACCTGCGATATATCATGACTGAAGAAGGAAATAATGGCGACCCTGTGCGCGCGCTCGTCCGTGAAAACAGAGTTGGGATGATTAATTCCTATATCGACAAACAGATTGCGCGCATGAATACTATTAACGGAGTTTCTGCCGTTGTGGGCCAAAAAAGATGAACCCCGCTCCGCTTGGACTTACTACCTATCGTTGGAATAACAACTTTAAATCCTTTATTCTTCTTGCTTCATTTCCCTTTCTTTTGCTTGGCATGATTGCTGCCTTCTTTGGAGGGGTCGGATACAGTCTTGCTAGACCCGATGGTTTAATCAGCCCAATTCACACCGTCTTTGTTGGCGGTCTTCCCGACGCAGCCCCAATCTCCATCCTTACCTTTCTTAAAACAGGCACACGTACAGCAATGCCTTTTGTCTTTGGAATTGCTGCCATATGGATATTTGTGGGTTGTTTGTTCAATGATGGCTGCATGAAACTGATGACGGGCGGAAAAGGAATCTCACGAACAGAAAACCCAGAGTTATATAACCTTCTTGAAAATTTATGCATTTCTCGCGGCATGCGCATGCCGAAACTTCAAGTCATGGACACCCCAGTCCTTAACGCCTTTGCTAGTGGGCTTTCGGAAGGAAGCTATGCAATCACACTAACACAAGGCCTTATCAAAAAGTTAAACAAAGACCAGCTTGAAGCCGTCATAGCGCATGAATTAACTCACATCGCGAATCACGACTGCCGCCTTCTCGTTGTTATCGTTTTATTTGGAGGGATGCTCGCGTTCTTTGCAGACATGGCTTGGCGTAACCTCTCACGCGGCGGCTTTTTTTTCTCAAACAGCGGACGAAAAAACGGCGGAATAAATATTATGTTGATTTTTGCCGTTGTGTTATCAATAGGTTATGTTTTCTCAATCCTTTTCCAACTAGCCCTTTCCAGAAGGCGCGAATACATTGCTGATGCTGGCGCTGTAGAACTCACAAAAAGACCGGAAAGCATGATTGGCGCACTGGAGCATGTATCTAAACAATCCGAGCTGCCGGGCATCCCTCAAGGCGTCCAAGCAATGCTGATCGACAGCCCCCCAAGCTATCTTGGTCTTTTCTCAACACACCCGCCAATAGAGGCTCGCATATCCGTTCTACGTCGAATGGGCGGTTTGCTGTCCAAACGCGAAAGCCCGATACCAAGAAGCACTTAATGATCCATAAAAAGAAGTTGGTTGCACGAACCGATGCCGATTGATTTATTATCTATCCTCGCCGCTAAGCCCCTTATTAAGCTTCTCTGCCATCCCCTCAATATAAGAAGAAATGTCATCTGGAAGCTTGAGTTTTGTAACGTCCGTCCCGTCTGTTTCGATGCCGACAGCGGGGACCACGTCGGTTCCGATATCTCGTGGTATATATCCCCGAGCCCCACTGCTGAGAGGAAGATCCTCGCTCCACGATTCTTTACTCCCTTCAGCTCTGGATAAAGATGATTCTGGGCCTTGATCTTGTTCTTCGTTCTTGACCGAACCACCCCACGGCATCGATACGGATCCACCGCCGTTTCCAGAGCTCTTGCGAACAGAGGCTGTCGCAGACGGCTTCAGGGGCGAGGTCTCATCTGCTTCTTCCGCCAAGCGGCGCGGAGCTTCCGTAACCACCTGGGGCAAACCACCCACAGCCGCAGCAGCCGCACGCGGCGTAAGAGCTCCCTTTTGTGTAGCGTCATGCAACACATCTGCCAAACGGTTAATTTCAGGTGCTGTTTTGGGATTCGTTGCAAGGCCAGAGGCCGTCCAATCTTTATCTTTTAAACGCGTGGCGACCTCAGCAATCATTCTTTCACGATTCTTGAGCGGGTCTGTTGTCGCTGGAATCGGAAGGAGTTTATGAACACGAAGGGCGTTAACCTTCTCTGGCTGGGCAAAGAAGACTTTGGCCTTAACAAGGTACTCGCCAAAAAACATGTGGACCTCGCCCTCGCGCTGTCCACGAAGATGGTCATAAACGGCTCGTTTACGATCCGCGATACCCGTAGATCCCATGTTATCATAAAAGGGCTTACTAAAGAATAGGGTCGATACGGATCCAGTATTTGCGGTCATGCCGTTAGAATCCATCACGAAGTCTGCACCTGCATGTTTCTCAAAGAAATCTTTTGTGTCTGTAGGATCTTCCAATTTTCCAAATATTTTTAGGTTACAGTTAGCCAGAATAGATTGAGCTTCCTGCTTAACCCGCTTTTCCATTGAAGGCAGATCCTGTGCCGCAAAGATAAGGGAGAAGCCAAGCGACCGCGCCTGGGCGGCCATAACGGCCATGCCCTGCGCAGTATAGTACCCCACCTCGTCAAAGACGGTCATAAAAGAAGATGAAGAGCGCGTTTGTTTGCTTCCAATGGCCGCTTCCCATCCACCTTCAACGGTATTACCAAGCGTTGCCCCCATCATACCCTTGAGACAGGCCACAACAATCTTACCGAGATTTGCAGCTTCATCGCCTGACTTCTCAAGTGAGGGGATAAGACCAACGAGGATACGACGATTAAGCACAACGTCAAGCACATCAACATCCGCAAGCTGTGCACGGAAAATATATCCATAATCATCAGCAAGCGATTGCAGGGCGCGCGTAAACTGCATAGACAAATAGCCATGCTGTTGCCGTGCAACCTGAAGGTCGTACATGGGCTGATCTGGTGAAGGAGGTCGCTCATTTCCTTCATCGTCAAAGGCTGCATCAATGTAGCCTGGCAACGTGCTTAAATAGCCTTTAAGCGCCCGAATAATACGTTCAGGTAAATTTGGGTCACGCGATAACCGTATAATCGCCGGAAGTTCAATATAGTCACGAAGCGTGCTCACATCGAACAAAAGCTCGCCGTGATCTCTCTTCCATGTCAGCGCGGGCATCAACGCTCCCATGAGCGCAACCGCGCGTTCTTTCCACATTGCGTTATCTCCGCCTGCATCCGGCATGAGACTCACAACCATGTTAGTAATGTAAGATGCTGATCCATTCGAAAAAGGATTCATGGTATTTGAAACGGCTCCATTATCCGAATTCGCAGTCATATAATTAAGGACAAGCAGATCATCGTCTCGCCCAAAACGTCTGGCCAACGCAAACAAAGAGGCCCATAAATCAGTGTCTGCCTTTCCGTCAATATAAACGAACCCTGACCCCCAGGTCAGCGCATTGGTCACAATGGATTTCAGGCCTTCTGTTTTACCCGAACCCGTTGTCCCAAGAAACAATATGTGCGTACGGGCATCGGTATTGGTAAGCCATAACTCGCCCTTGTGATAGGGATCATCGGGATCGTTCGAATTGCCCACGTACAGGATACCTTCAGCCTTTCCTGCACCCCCTTTGCCTGGGGGCGGGTTATGCAAATCTTTCATGTGCGGCGCATATTTCGGCATCTTAAAGGGAAGTTCGACAGGCGCGTTAAAAACCCATTTGGCGTATCGATAAATAAAAATCAACGCCAAGTCGGCATAAATAGGGGCCCACGGAAATACTAAAACAGCTGCAACAAAACCTGCACAAACCATAGCCAACGGTTGTGTTTGGTTCCAAAAATCCCTAAAACGCACAGACGCAGGGCGTACGTCACGCACGTGATCGCGATAATTTATTTTGTGTTTCTTAAGAACAACCATACGTGTTGTCTCCTATCTGCCCTCTGGGGACTATTGCCCCTTTAATACGCTGTCTGCATCAAGCGGTACGCCAAAATCGGCTCCGAAAGATCCCGGTTGTTGGTTCGGCGATATCATGCCCGCATCCCCACTCACTTGCGCAGGACGCTGATCATTTCTTTGATCGAAAAAAGATTGGACAAAACCAGCCAAGAGAATTGTTGCAATAAGAATCAGAAGGAACCGCCAAAACCACCCAATACGGGCCACAGGCAAACGGCTCAAGGCGTCACGAACGACTTCATAAGATTGCTCCGCATCATCTCTGTCATCGAACCGGGCCACAGGAACAAAAGCGCCTAAAGGCCGGATATAACCAAGCTCCCACTCACCCTCTTTTTCGCGCAAAGAGACGAGATAATCAGGATTTTTGTCTAAATCAAATTGCCAGACAAGCGGCATAGATCCAGCAAAAAACGTGACAACGAGGCATGCTGTTTGTCCACGCATCATGACCTTGGCCTTAGCAGGAGCTTTCGAAACAAAAATGTTATGCATAAGAAAATCCCCTTCCTTCATCGAGTCTTTTGCGAAGAAACAAGCAACGGCGCAGAGCTTTCGCTTGCTGGGATCTGAGCCCCACTATCAGATAAATATTTGTTAATCGTAGCGATTGCCGTTTCAAGGCGTGGGGCAATCAGCGGCTTTTGGGCGATATCTTCTGCCATGAAATGAGCTATCGCTCCCGCCCCTTCACTGTGAAAAGAACGCCTACCAAGATTATTCAAAGCGTACCAAAGGTCACGATCAACACCACGAAGCCACAAGAATTGAGCAGACGCCAGCACACCGCCCATAAAACGGGCCCATTTAAGAGTTGCCAACAAAGATGTGATGCGATATGCGCCTCGAGCCGCAACTTCCATTGCCTTGCCCCCAATAGCCGGGTCTTTTAGAATTTTCTTAATTTCTGCGGCAAGTTCTGGGGTCATATGAAACCCTGTCTTATCCGTCCAGCATAGAGATAAGTCACCAAGAAGTTTGTCACTCTCTTCACGCTTTTGCACACCCTTCAAAGCAAACGCCGCTAACAACGCTTGAATGTAAGGCGGCAAATCGTCCGGACCCGTCCATCGTGGCCCCAGTTGCAGCACCAATGCATTATATACAGCCTCCCGTACAGGAATGCCTTTTACAACCGGTATATTGTGATAGGCCAACCATTCTTCAGGCGCTAGAGCCTCTGCGAAAATGGGGATTTTACGCGGTACAACCGTTCCTAATATCCGAGAACTTGCCTTCGAAGGATTAAACTTCACTATAGGCGCAATCACAGGCCATACTCTGGCCTGAATGTTTATAAAGCTCTCCAAATTATAGGTTGTCCGAAATTTATTTCTGTCTGACTTATAAAGGGCGTAATAGGCAACGCCTGCGCAAGCTGTAATAAGAAGCCATTTTGTGTAACTACCTACCAACTGGCCAATATACCCAAGGCTCGCAGGCGTTATTGTATAAAACAGCATTTTGTCTTGGGTCGACTTCAGAGACTCGATTTCGCCCGCACCAAAGCAAGCATGCGCAGCCCCAACGGCAGCAACTGTGGGAACCTCGTTTGTGACCTGAGCAACACGCAGCCATGTAGCGCAGGCTCGTGCATGGTCATCAAACAAGCCAAGCACCCAAATTTCAATCAACCGAAAATACCTTATAAACTCAAGAAATTCGGCACGAAACAGGCTCCAAACTCCCCACGCCATGACGCCGAGAATTGCCATAATGAGCATGAGTGTCATTGCTGGATCTTCGTTGTTTCCTGCCATCGAACCTATCTCCTAACACCCTAAACCAACCCCGTTGAGAAACCATTGTCAACTTACACAGAACGCTCGCCGATTGCAAAATCAGACTTTCTTGTTTTTGCTCTCTTCATATCGATAAAATGCGATAATTCAAAGAGTTCCGATGCAATTTGCCTGAGCTATATACTTGCCGCAACGATTTTCTTTTAAGTTAACCATAACCTCTTTCACAGAGACCTTCTTCAAGGAATGATCTAATCCTTTTAAAAAGCTAATATTTCCTATACGCTATTCCTTTTTAAGCTGTGCTTCCCTTGCTGCTTTGATAAGTTCCTCCGCCATTTCGTTAATGATAATGCTTGTCCCTGCTGACTCAACATCCCCGGCGTCCATACGCTGAACCACCCGGCGGCGAATTTCCTGTCGCGCAGAACCACTTGGAAAGGTGCGAGCCAGCACCTGCCTTGCGAGTGGCGCCCCCAAGACCTCATATAGTTTTGTTCGCAAATCGACGTCTTCGCGTGAGGTCGATAAGGCCCACAATTCAACCGGGCCAAGGGTGTTTATTAAATGCTGTTCGTAACGCCCTTCGGTCGTGCTTAAGATCATTAATACAGGGGCACCACTGGCACGAGGCCCCGTCAGCCGATATCGCATAACCCATCGGGCTGTATCCGAAAGACCAAAGCGTTCAGCCGTAGAAGCGATCGCACGATCCGAAACCGCCGTGCCACAAATCCACACTCCTGTTGCCATATCGACCATGTCTTCGCTGAAATCATCAAGAAGCTGCGAAGCGAGTACGATTTGAACTCCCCACTTACGCCCTTCACGCACATCACGAATAACCTGTGAACGAACGGCTTTTGTTCGACTGGTGCGGTGAAACTCATCGAAGCAGATTCTCTTGGGGCACTCACGAATATCGCGCAAACGCAATTCATGAAAGTTTCGATATTTTTCAGGCATTAGTCGGATTGATTCCGGACCAAGCCACCAAGACCGAACCAACACATGTCGTGCTAGCATGTACATGATCGATGTTTGACGGTCTGCGGTTTCATCGCCCTGAGGCGCAACATCCTGCAAATCGACAGCAGCAATGCGAGTATCCCCAATATCAAACCGCGTAATAGAGGCCAATATCGGGAACTCACGCGCTGCTGACGCGATCATGCGATCGAAAGCATGGATAACAGATTCGGCCGAAGTTCCGATTGATGTTTCTTCAAGCAGCGCACGAATCTGGGGGCGACGCGCAGCCGTTACAGCATCCACCAAGGTTGGCACCGCGTGTCTTTGTGCAAGCGTACATTCATGATACGCACCAACATCGAAAAGCGCATCAACAACATCCCACCAATATGGATCCACCGGCAAATGAATGTTATATGTCCGCAAGGCATCATCAACCTCAGCCTCAACATTTGTCAGGTAAGGTCTAGGTTCCGTATTAGCGCCGCTATCGTCGCGCCACCGATACATCTCATCCACACACAACCCAACAAGCTGCGTCATACCGTCATAGGGTGTTGCCTGTCCTGGCGGCGTTGAGAGCAGGGTCAACAGTTCGATGAGATATGATCGTTCCTCAGGCAACGGATAACGACAACCAAGCTGTGTATCAAAAGGATTCACGGCATAATTCGGTGCCATCTTAAGTTTAAAATGCATAACTTCGTGTCGTTTGTCGGGTGGCAGTGCGTCGCGAATAAGGGAAATCAATCCTGCCGAGGACGGTCCAATGTCCAAAATAGCCACGTAGGGCAACCGTGCGTTACCTGCAGCCAGAATGGTGCCCAAATTCATTGCGTTCATTAATACCGATTTACCAGAGCCCGGCTGGGCAAAAATCAAGTCAAACCAAGTGGTAGTCAGAGAGCTTCCCGTTTGGTATGGGAACATCCGACCATCAGAGGTGCGAAAAACAATAGAACCCTCGGAAAAAGGAGAAGAAGCTCTCTGCCAAGGTAGAAGCTTTACCACATCGTAAAGCGGCGCAACAGCGGCCGGCGCCGTAGACGCACAGGCAATTCCTAACGCCGAAGAGAGGCGGGTTTGAAGCGGGTCACCACCAGCGGAGGATGCTTGACAATAGCCCCATGACTCAAGCGCCTGCGTTAAGGCCGCAAGACGCATTTCAACCAGCTTAACCTCACGCGCTGAAGCATACGTTGACAACGAAACGCGCAGCAAAACAACCGGCTCGCTTTGGGCAAGCTCTTGCAAAGCCTTAAGAGACTCGCGGATCTGCCGATTGACATCATTCGTAAAAGCAAGAACCGCCGCCGCAAATGAACGGAAAGCAACACCACTGGCCCCGCCCCCTTCAATAAGAATTGACATCTGAAACGGCAAGTCATTATCGATAAGGCGTGCCAGAAGCTGAGGGAATGGGGCCGGGTCCGCAGGCCCCAGCGTCATATCAACCGACCCCCAACATAAATCACCAATCCTCGCGATTGTAGGAGAAATTATTTCAGCATCACCATTACATAACTGGCGGCGCAACGGCGGCCACAAAACTTCCGAGGCATCGCTCGTTTCTTTGGTCTCGCGAGGCATAATAG
This sequence comes from uncultured Rhodospirillaceae bacterium, assembly GCA_964482525.1. Classification (GTDB taxonomy): domain Bacteria; phylum Pseudomonadota; class Alphaproteobacteria; order UBA9219; family UBA9219; genus UBA8914. The sequence continues at coordinate 8,918 of CAYZXV010000030.1, forward strand.
GGTCACCGGGGACGTTTGCCCGCCATTTCTCATGCCCCGATACCGGATACAAACTCGCATGAATTGCAGCCAAAGCACCATGGACATCCATCAATGAGGCCTTCATGAATAGTTCTTCTAGGGCCCCCTGCATAGCCGCAACGAAACTTTTATGACGGATACGCAATGGGTCAAGCGCTGTCATTGGGTATTGTGCATCACGCGCAACAACCCATTTCTTTTGCTGCCTTTGCCTAATTGCTTCTTCAAGCTCTGTGCGGTTAACTGCCGTTGGTCGGGTCCAAAGAACAAAAAATATTTCTTCGTGTGCAAGATACTTGGCTAGATGCTTTTGGCGCTCATCCAACAAGTCGGACAGTTCCAAGCCTAATGCTTTGGCAGCCGTGCGATTCCCCTGCATTGCACGCGCCAGATCATGACCAACCATGTGAGGATCACGCATAAAATATACTTGAAGGGCATGCCCTGGACGATCAAACCGTGCCCCAAGTTTTGTTGTGGCTAGGTCAATGATCCATTGATACTCAGCATCCCCGATAATCAGCCGCGAACCATGAACCTGAATGATGGACACCATAGAGCCATCAGCGGCAACCAGGGTGGTATTATCATCAGCCGTTTCAAGCTGGATGAACGACTCGATCGGCTGTTTCGCCGCCATCAGGATACCGCCCAAGATGTTATCGAGAATACTAATCATTCACCCTTCACTCCCTGATCACCCAGAACCCAGCCAGACACCACGGCATACGCCAAGACACCCAAGAAAGGCTAAAGGTCGCCATACGTTTTAATCGTTATATTATGAACATTTGACTAACAAACGAACCCATGAAAGCAATGAACACACACAACCACTATCCCCTTGACGCAAGACAGGGGGATTCCATAAGGTGACGGAACGAAAGGCTTTGATTTTGAAAGGGTTCAACCTTGCTTGCTCGCATTGGAACCGTAGCTTTTGAAGGCACATCGGTCCTTCCCATTGATGTGCAAGTGCGCATTTCTTCGGGGATCGTTGCCTTCAATGTCGTAGGCCTTCCCGACAAGGCCGTCGCCGAAAGTCGTGAGCGTGTGCGCGGAGCACTCCATGGGCTTGGGCTATCCCTCCCAGCTAAAAGGATTACGGTCAATCTGGCGCCTGCGGATGTAGTTAAAGAGGGGAGCCATTATGACCTTCCCATAGCCCTCGCAATATTAGGGGCTATGGAAGTTCTTCCGAAAGAAGAACTGGCTTCCTGCCTTGCACTGGGAGAATTGGGGCTCGATGGCGTGACCGCAAAAGTTGCCGGCGTGTTGCCCGCAGCCATTGCAGCAAACGCCGCAGGAAAGAGTTTAATATGCCCGATCCAAAATGGCAGCGAAGCTGCATGGGCAAGCGAAGATTTAGATGTTCTAGCAACGCCTTCTCTTCTTTCTCTCATTAATCACTTTAACGGCACACAAGTCCTTGGTCGCCCCACACCACAAATACAAAATGCAAACGATAATAGGGGCTCACTTCTAGACCTAAAGGATATAAAGGGGCAAGAATCAGCCAAACGCGCCCTCGAAGTTGTTGCGGCTGGTGGGCACAATCTTCTCATGATGGGCCCTCCAGGCTCCGGGAAAAGCATGCTGGCCGCAAGGTTGCCCTCTCTGCTTCCCCCGTTAGAACCTGACGAAGCCCTTGAAGTATCTATGATCCATTCGCTTGCCGGTCTGCTAGAGGAAGGAAAACTTCTCAGGCAGCGCCCATTTCGGGATCCCCACCATTCAGCAACACTCCCAGCGCTGATAGGCGGAGGATCTAAGGCCAAACCTGGGGAAATATCCCTTGCACATCATGGGGTTTTATTTTTGGACGAATTGCCCGAATTTCAACCCGCAACACTTGAAGCCTTACGCCAGCCTCTAGAAACAGGTCGTGCCGTCATTGCCCGAGCAAACCACCACGTTTCTTACCCTGCACGCATACAACTCGTGGCAGCCATGAATCCTTGTCGTTGCGGATACCTATCTGACCCAACAAGGGCCTGCGGTCGCGCCCCTAAATGCGCTATCGATTATCAAGCAAGGCTTTCTGGCCCCCTCCTTGACCGCATCGACTGCCATGTTGACGTGCCAGAGGTAAG
>CAYZXV010000031.1:0-6680 GCA_964482525.1 uncultured Rhodospirillaceae bacterium
AGGTATATATCAAATGAATCGCTTTTTTGCCCCCATCCTTCCCATTATTCGCTTTAAACAAAACGTTTATCTGTGCAAAGCGTACAACAACCTCTCCCATCAGTTGCGTGATGCACAGGATGATATACGCACATTCACCCCTGATACCTTCACACAAGCGATGACGGAAATCCTTGTGCCGCTGAGCCGCTATGATGGCAGGAAGGCGCTAAACATGATTAATGGGGCCTGCGACCATTGGGCATGGTTTAGCAAAGAACAGCGTCATGACTTGCTTACCGCCGCCCTTTCAACGATCCCTGAAATCATTGTCGGCAGCACCAATGATGCGGAAAGCAAATTATGGGTCGCAAACCAGCTTATCGGGGATCTTGCCAAAGCGCATGGGCAAGACAACTTAAGAGCTTTTGACGAACTCTCTGGCATTCTTCCTAATGGATCGCGCGTGTGTCTTTCACGATTCTGGGAATGCGGCGGAGATTTCAGTTTTGTCGTGCAACGGGTTGGCGATTATCCAACCTATGCCTTGGCCAATGTGCCCATTACGGGCAATATGAGCACCGTCAATATGTCCAGCATTATAAAGTATGGGACCCCTCGGGTTGAAAATGGCATGCGCAATCATCTAAATGAAACATTTATGATCCGCGCGCGCGATGTCATATCTAGCCCGAAGCAACCTATGCTTGTTGATGCCTTTCGCGCAAGGGCAGCAATGTGTACCGTCGCATAGTCTTATCTGAAATAAGAACGGCTACGTCATCATCGACTTGGCTTGCGCAAGGCAGGCGGCGGCATCTGGTTTAAAATCCTGATCCCGCCACCATTGTTCCACGCGGCGCAGGGTCTCTCCCATGGCTGGCCCCGGCGGAGCCCCAAGCGCCTGTAAATCACGTCCGGCGAGGGGAAATACAGGCCGCTCCCACGCCGCGATACTCTCTTCAAATCCCGCAGGCATGGTTCGGCCTTCTTCCTGTGCAAGCCAGAGGGCGAGCGCATCGCGCGTGACTTCTGCGCCGTGATCATAGAGGACCTGCCGCAAATCGAATGCGCGATGAACCTGTCCCATACGCGATGACAACGCCACAGCCCCACACAGGCGAAGAGTCTGCGCCCGTGACAATCGAAGGGTCGCAGCTACCGTTGCAGCTGCGTCCTTGCCGCCATTGATTAAGCTTGCAAGACGGCAAAGCGGCTCTTGCCCCGACGCCGTGCGTTCGAGCCGTGCAAGGCGCACCCAGTTCGTAAGCTTAGGCAAAAGCGTCCCAAGCACGCCTTTTTCAACCATCACGCGCCAAACATCCGAAGGCGCAGGCGCGGCCAACAATTTGAGAACTTCATTTTGCACACGCTCACCCGACAAAGACGGCAAAAGCGGCGCAAGCGCCGTGCAGGCCGAAAGAGCCCTCGGATCGATCGTCCCGCCAAGTTGGGCCCAGAAGCGGAAGGCCCGCAGAATACGCAGCACATCTTCGCGAATACGCGCCTCTGGCTCGCCGATAAAGCGGATGAAACAATTTTGTAAATCACTCAGCCCGTCGTGATAGTCATAAAAAGCGCCATCTTCGCCGACATAAAAGGCGTTGATCGTGAAATCGCGCCGCGCAGCATCGGCCTGCCAATCATCAGTAAAAGCCACATCGGCCCACCGCCCATCCGTTGCCACATCACTGCGCAAGGTGGTGATTTGATAGGGCTTATGGTTCAAGATGGCCGTGATAGTCCCATGATCATAGCCCGTTGGCACGGTCTTAATCCCTTCTTTCGCAAAGGCGGCCATAAGCTGGTCAGGAGGCAAAGTTGCGGCCAAATCCACATCTTCGACCTTGCGCCCCAAAAGTGCGTCGCGCACAGCCCCACCGACCACTCTGCCCTCACCCCCGGCCAGACGCAAAATGGCCAAAAGGGACCCCACGCCCCAGGCCGTGAGTCGCTCCTGCCACATGGGCGGAGAAAAAGGTCGAATATTGCTCATTCTCTTTTATTTCCTGAATGATCCTGTATACAGTTTATGCGCCCTCCCCCCTCTGATTCAAAGAGGTTTTCGTGAATACCCCGCTTCCGCCGGTCATAGGCCCCCTTGAGGCCGCCCATGACAAGATCACAGACGTCCGCCATGAGATCGGCCGCTTTATCTTTGGGCAGCCTGCCGTCGTCGATCATGCGCTCACCGGGCTTTTGGCCGGGGGGCATATGCTGCTTGTCGGCGTTCCGGGCCTCGCGAAAACGCGCCTCGTCACCCTGTTATCCCAGACCTTGGGGCTTGATACAAAACGCATCCAATGCACCCCCGACCTGATGCCCGGTGATATCATCGGGTCCGAAGTTTTGGAAGAAGTCGACTATGGCCGCCGCCAGTTTCGGTTTATCCCCGGCCCAATTTTCTGCCAATTCTTGATGGTCGACGAGATCAATCGCGCCAGCCCCCGCACGCAATCCGCGCTCCTCCAAGCCATGCAGGAGCACAGCATCACCATCGCGGGCCGGGAATATGCTCTGCCAGAGCCCTTTCATGTTTTGGCAACCCAAAACCCGCTTGAGCAAGAAGGTACCTACCCCTTGCCGGAAGCGCAGCTTGATCGTTTCCTGCTTCAGGTCACTATCGACTACCCCGATCTTGAGGCTGAGCGGCAGATCGCGCGCGCGGCCTTGGCGGGAGAAAACGAAAAGCCTAAGGCCGTTATGTTTGCCGAGGATCTTAAAAACCTGCAAACGCTCATTCGCCAGATGTTGATCCCTGACGCCTTGCTTGACTCTGTGCTCATCCTCGTAAGGAACGGACGACCAGCTTCTTCTAAACTCGACCTTGTGACGCGTTATGTTTCATGGGGTCCGGGGCCGCGCGCAACACAAGCCCTATGTCTTTGCATGTGTGCCCATGCCCTGATCGAGGGGCGCGGCGCACCATCGATGGAGGATTTGCGGGCTCTAATCCGGCCTGTCCTCATGCACCGTATGAGCCTGAATTATCGGGCGCGCACGGATGGCGTTACTATGGATGACGTCCTTGTCGCCATGATGAAAACCGTTGGCCTTTCCTCATGACGGACTCCGAAAACCCGCCTTCCCTTTATACGCCGCTGATGGCGACGGAAAATAAAGGACGGCCTCTACTGATCCTTCCGGACCCGCCAGCGCAAAACCAACGGAAAAAGCCTATACCCCAACAAGAGGAACGTCAGGCCTTTGCGTGGGATCAAGCGGCAAAAGCTCCCTGGGATGATCCCACCCTTGCGCCCAAGGCGATGGAGCTTGCGGCTCGGCTCCGCTACGCCGGAGAAGGGCGCCAGCGCGCGCACCACACCGAGCGCGTGTGGCGGTATCGGCCCTATCAGGGCGGCGAGCCCGTGAGCATGATTGACTGGCGCCAATCGGGACGCGGGCGCGAGATTATTGTACGCGAACACGAACCAATTCTTGAACGCGACGTGTATTTATGGGCCAAATGGCAAGATATGCCGTCGGGACTTTCGAACGCGGTCGCACTGATCCTCTATACGCTCGCGATCCTGCTCGCAACCAAGGAACGGCAGGTTGGCTGGCTCGACGCAGACATCCCAACCACCCGCACAGCCACCCAAGTTGATCGTCTATTCACGCGGGCTTTTGATACGCCTGCACGCTCTCTTTCGGCGCCCCCCGAAGCCCCTCTTTATAACGGCTTTTTGATTTGGGTAATGGATTTATCCCATGGATGGGAATTATCCCTTAATCGTGCACATTTATTGGCCGCACAAGGAAATATGGGAATTATCCTATATTCAGGCAATGTCGATGCCCAGACGACCACTCTCCGCGCGACCCTGCCCCAAAACTGGCCTCTCATCCCGCTTCGCACTTTTGCCTCAACGGATGAGGCTATCCTCTTCCTCCTGCAAGAAGCCATCATTGCGACACGGGCAGCAAAGTAAGCAATCACGCATGCCTTAGCCAAAAGGACGTGCCGCGCAGGACTATCTTTCTCGCATTGCGCGGTTTATGGTAATAAAAGACTGCGATTCCAATCATCCCGATGGTCCAACAACCCAAAAATACTTTACCGATCTCATGCCCACCGTGCTCTGCCTCCACCACCACCCCCTTGACCCTCCCTCGCGGCGCGTGCGGTTGACTCTGGCGGAAAAAAGGCTGGCTTACGAAACGGTCGTCGAAAAACCATGGGAGCCCCGCGAAGACTACCTCGTCCTTTCTCCCGCAGGTGAAGTCCCCCTCCTGACCATCACCACCGATGGCGCAGACCCGATCTGTTTGTCCGGGGCTTATGCGATTTGCGAATATATCGAAGAAACACAGGAAGGCCCGAGCTTGCTTGGGGCCACGCCAGAGGACGCTGCCGAAATCCGCCGCCTGATCCAGTGGTTTGAATCCAAAATGTACCTTGAATGCACGAGCCTCCTTGTCGGCGAAAAGGCCTTTAAACGCCTTCAAGGCGGCGGGGAGCCCAGCAGTGCGCTCTTACGCGCCGGATACCACAACATCAATGGCCATCTTGATTATATCAGTTGGCTCACCGAACGGCGCAATTGGCTTGCCGGGGATGAATTGTCCCTTGCTGACTTGGCGGCGGCGGCGCAAATCTCTGCTATCGACTATCTGGGCGACGTGCCGTGGGAACGGCACCCCATCGCCAAGGAATGGTATGCCCGCATTAAATCAAGGCCTTGCTTCCGCCTTCTTTTGGGCGATCATATTCCGGGGCTCCGCCCATCGAAACAATACGCTGATCTCGACTTCTAACACACAAAGGAGACTCGCATGACCCGCCGTTTTTCTTCCTCCTTCTTGGCCCTGCTTTTGTTGGGCAGCCTGATCGCAACCCCTGCATTTGCGGAAAGCGATGTTAAACCAGACGATACCGTCATGTTCCGCCTGTCGGTCGAGGATTGGGTGACAACGCAAACCGCGCGCGTGCTCGTGAATGTCGAAGCCGCCGTTTCTGGCAACTCAGCAGGGACCATGCGCGATGATATGATGAAGGCCGTAAACAATATGGTGAAGACAGATTGGCGGCTCACCTCGTTCAACCGGATGGAAGATCAAACAGGCCTTGAGAGGTGGAGCGCCGTGTTCGAATCCCGCGTACCGGAGGCAAGCCTAAACGGCCTTAACGATCAAGCGAAAAAAGCCAGCAAGGCTGGCATGCAGCTTACGGTCCAACATATCGAGTTCACCCCTACATTGGCCGAACGTCAGGCCGCAGACAGCCGCCTGCGCGCGCATATCTATAAATTGGCGAACGAACAGCTTGCCGAACTGAACAAAGCCATGCCGGATCGTAAATATCGCATCGGTATGATCAACTTTCTTCCGAACACGCCCATGAACTATGGGGGACGGCAGAAAACCATGCGCGCGGCGGCCCCAATGATGGCCGAAGCCGCTATGGACTCGGTTGGGGGCGGCGCGCCGATGGAACAATCCGAAAAAGCCGTGGTGAACGCTACGGTCGTTCTGGCCGCCGAAGCGCCACAAACACCAACGAAACAATAGCCAAGCCCTCCATTCGTGAAGCAAGAAAACTAATGTAATGACCATGATGACTAATACAAACGGGATCCCCGCTTTCGCGGGGATGACGATAAAGGAGAGAGTGTTCCATAATGACCGTCATTCCCGCGAAAGCGGGAATCCCGTTTTCTTGTTTCTTCGTGTATCATTCCAAAATTTTGTTAATTTCTTGAGGGCAAATAGCCCCTCTCCCCGCTTCTCTCAAACGCAGAAAACTGACCATGCTCAACGATATCTCTCTTAAACCCCTCAATGGCCAAGACGTCAAACAGGCCGTCATCATCCTGCATGGCCTTGGCGATAGCGCGTCCGGCATCATTGGCCTTGCCGAGGCCTTCCGCCCCGCCATGCCAAATACCGAGTTTTTGGCATGCGATGCGCCCTATCCTTGCGACTTCTCGCCCTTTGGCTATCAGTGGTTCAGCGCGAACGATTGGTCGCACGATGTGGTTTTAGAGGGCGTGAAACAAGCCGCAGGACCCCTTAACGCCTATATCGATCATGTGCTGGCCTCGCGCAATCTAGAGCCCCAGCGTCTCGCCCTTGTCGGTTTTTCGCAAGGCACGATGATGAGCCTTTATGTCGGACCGCGCCGTGACAAGGCTCTTGCGGGCGTTCTTGGTTATTCGGGAGCCCTGATTGGTGGACAAGAATTGAAGGCCGAACGTAAATCTGCCCCCCCCATTTTCCTTGCGCACGGCACACAGGACGAGGTCGTCCCGTTTGGGTCCATGTACCGGGCCGTTGAGGGGCTGCGTAGCGCGAATATCTCTGTGGAATCCGTCGCGTGTCAGGGGCTTGGCCACAGCATCGACGACACGGGCCTTACGCAAGGCATCTTGTTCCTGCGCAAAATCTTTGCGTTCACGACCACGACCATCAATGTGGATGAGTATCTCAACCAGCCTCAACCGTGAAACACGGCTTTGGCTTTGAACCCGTGATCTAAGAGCACAATTTCGGCCTCATACCCCGGCAGCAATCGTCCTAACCTGTCACCAAGACCTAAGAAATCCGCTGGAATTGTCGAAGCCATACGAAGCGCCATGGCAGGGTCAAGGCGGCTATCGCGTATAGAGGCCGCCACACATTCGCCAAGCGTCATCATCGAACCTGCCACGCGCCCTTCTCCATCGCGGCACAGCCCACCCCCCGGTGTGGGATAAATCTTC
>CAYZXV010000031.1:6690-10981 GCA_964482525.1 uncultured Rhodospirillaceae bacterium
GATTGTGGATCGGCAGCGCCAGCGGGCGGCATGCAATCGCTCACCATAAATAATTTACCTTCCGCCTTCGCGCGGCAGGAAAGGCGCATCATCTCTGGCGTGACGTGATACGTATCGCCAATGATCCCGCACCAACTTTCGGCATCGTCAAGGGCTGTGGCCGCCATGCCCGGTGCGCGTCCCGCGATCGGCTGCATTCGCGTAAAAAGATGCGTAAAGCCTCGCGCTCCGGCGGCAAGCGCAGCCCGCGTTTGCTCTGGTGTCGCGGCGGAATGCCCAAGCGTCACGATGGTTCCCTGCGCCACAAGCCGCTCGATCTGCGCAGGCGGCACGATTTCCGGCGCGAGGGTGAGCAGAATCACCTCACCCTCCAGCGGTTTATACAAGTCTATATCCGCATCGGTGAGAGGGCGCAGATGCTTCGTTTGATGAATGCCGCGCATATCGGGATTGATGTGGGGGCCTTCAAAATGAATCCCCAGAATAGCGGACACGTCGAGTCTGGCCTTGCGCACGGCGTCGAGCGCGGCGTGCGCAACCTCTGGCCTATCTGAAATGCAGGTAGGCAAAAAGCGGGTTGTTCCAGTCTTGAGGTGGACAGCTGCCATGCGGCGCAACGCTTCCACAGTCGGTTGGTCGTTAAACAGGATATTGTCCCCGCCATTGACCTGAGCGTCGATAAAGCCGGGAGCAAGGATCCCCCCACCGCAGGGATGGGGAATAAACCCGTCTGGAATGCGGTCTTGTTGGACGAGATCAAGGATTTTTCCCTCCTGAACCAACAAAGCTTGCCGTTCGACAAAGGCCTCGCCCGTAAAGATAATCGCCTCGGTAAGGGCCGTCTTTGGGGCTATTTCTGCCATTGCTTGCACACACGGTTGGGGTGGGTTAGGATTGCGCTCTTTCGTCACGAACAAGGTGAATCTTATGAACGATAAAGGCCTTTTGCAAGAAATAGAAGAAGACCTCGCCCGCAAGGAGCTTGAGGCCTTTTGGAAAACCTATGGCAACTGGATCATCGGTGCCGCTCTGGCCATTGTGCTGGCGACTGCCGCCGTGACGGGATGGAAAACCTATCAACGGGGATACAGTCAGAAAGTCACCGCCTCAATGATCCAGATCATCGACGATGCCAAAATGACCCCTGCGGAGAAGATGGCAGCCTTCGAATCTTATGCCAAAGATTATGACGACGATCACCAAGCTGTGCTTGCAAGCCTCCGCGCCGCCGTGATCGCGGTTGATCAAAAGCAAAATGACAAGGCTCTTGCCATCTATAATACTATCGCGAACGACAAGAAGATTGAGCCCTTTTTCCAGCAACTCGGCGCGCTCATGGCCGTGCAGTTGGAACTCGACTCTGGTGACCCTGCCACGCTTGAGGCACGCCTAAACGCACTGCGTGACAAAGACGGGCCTTTCCGCTTTACGGCACAGGAATATGCGGGCTATCTCGCCCTGCGCATAGGTGACAAAGCCAAGGCAAAACAGCTTTTCACCGAGCTAAAGAACGCACCAAACGTTCCGGCGGATATCGCGGCGCGCGCAGGCGACCTTGCCAACTGGCTTGAGGGAGGAGAATAACCAATGACCATACGCGCTCGCTCTCCCCTATTCTTTCTTTTCACCCTAACGGCCCTTTTGTCCGCCTGTTCCGGCGACAGCACCGAAAGAAAGATCGAGGGCGAACGCATCGCCGTTCTGCAACCCGCGCGCCGCACAGTTATGGATGCGCAAATGGCCGATCCGGCATCGATGAGTTTGCCAGAACCAGCCATAATCGCTGACTGGCCCCAGTCTGGCGGCACGCCCACGCACCGTATGGACCACCATGCGCTTGGCGATACGTTAAGCCGGGTCTGGTCGTCTGATATCGGCTCTGGCTCCGATAAATCCTATAAGCTTTTGGCAACGCCCGTAATTGCACGCAGCACCGTATACACCATGGATTCACGCGGCAGCGTCAGTGCGTTCAGTGCGGTTGATGGCGATCGACTTTGGACACAGGACACCACCCCCGAAAAGGCCGACAGCGATGCAATCGGCGGGGGTATCGCATTTGACCAGGATATGATCTATGCCACTACCGGGTTTGGCGAAGTCCTTGCCTTGCGCGCGCAAGATGGTGCGATCGTGTGGCGACGTTCAGTCGAAAAACCATTGCGTGCGGCGCCAACCGTGGCTGATGGCCGGGTGTTCGTAATTGACATCGAGAATACAACCCACGCGATCGACACAAAAACAGGTCTTATCCTGTGGCATCACAAAGGTATTGCGGAAAATGCGACTCTTCTTGGCGCGTCAAGCCCAGCGGTGAATGATGCAACCGTCGTTGTGGCCTACAGCTCTGGCGAACTTTTTGGTCTGCGCTCACAAAACGGACGCGTGGTCTGGAGCGAGGTTCTGTCCATGGCCAGAAAAACGGGCGCCCTCCCCGCGATTGCCGACATTCGGGGCCTCCCCGTCATCAACGATGGCCGCGTCTATGCCATCAGCCACAGTGGCCGTTCGATCGCGCTTGCCGAAAGGACGGGTAACCGCCTGTGGGATGCCGATGTCGGCGGGATCAATACCCCCGCCGTGACGGGCAATGTTTTATATACCGTCACGCTCCGCAACGAACTTGTTGCGATGGACCGGCAGTCCGGCGGCATTATCTGGACCAAACAATTAGCGCAGCGTGAGGACGATGAAGATCGTGATTCCGATCCCGTAACCTGGTGGGGCCCCGTGTTAGCTAACGGAAGGCTCTGGCTGACCAACTCGCTGGGTGAGCTTGTCGCGTTCTCAGCCATGAACGGATCAGAATCTTTCAAAGACGAATATGCAAGCTCCTTCTCCCTTCCCCCTGTTGTGGCCGACAAGACACTTTATCTGCTAAGCGACAGTGGCGACCTGATGGCGCTGAGATAAGGATCAGAAGACAGAACCGACATCAAATAAAAACACCCTCCCCTTGCGGGAGGGTCGAAAAAATCAAGCCACGGAGGGGCGAAGATTTTTTCGGGGCAGGGTCATATGACTCCCGTCCCTTTGGAACCCCTCCCCGAAAAATGCCGTTGCATTTTTCGACCCTCCCGCAAGGGGAGGGTGGATTTTTTAAATTTGAGCAGCTTTTGAACAGAACTGGACACGTGCTTTATGCCAAAACACACCTTCTCCGTCGCCATTGCTGGGCGTCCCAATGTCGGCAAATCGACATTGTTCAATCGCCTGATCGGTAAGGCCATGGCCATCATTGATGACCAACCCGGCGTCACGCGCGATTGGCGCGATGGGCAAGCGCGTCTGTTTGATCTTCGCTTCAAACTCTACGACACCGCCGGGCTTGAAGATATGCGCCCACAAGGCAGCATCTCCGCCCGCATGGCCAAGCAAACAAAGACCGCACTTGATCGCGCTGACGTCATCATGATGATGGTCGATGGCCGCGCAGGCCTGACGAACGATGACAAGTTCATCGCGCGCGAAATCCGCAAGGCCAACAAACCGATCATCGTCCTTGTCAACAAATGCGAGGGCACCAAGCTACCCGAAGGCTATCACGAAGCCGTTGCGCTTGGCTTTGACACCGTCATCGCCGTCTCCGCCAAGCATGGCGAGCATATGGATGACATTTACCGCGCCCTGCTCCCCTTTGCGCCAGAAGATGCCGTGGACGAAGAACCGGAAGAGCCAAAGAAAGGTTCTGACCTTGACGATATCCCGGAAGAGGAAAAAGAACTCCATATCGCCATCACCGGTCGGCCCAACGCGGGTAAATCAACGCTCGCCAACCGCTATATCGGCGAAGAGCGCATGCTCACGGGGCCAGAGCCCGGTCTGACACGCGATGCGATCCCCATTCATTTCGAGTATCATGGCAAGCCCATCCGCCTTGTCGACACGGCAGGGATGCGCCGCCGCGCACGGGTTGAAGAGCGCCTTGAGAAAACGAGCGTGCAAGAAACGCTCCGCGCCATTCGCCTTGCGCATGTCGTGATCCTTGTCATCGATGCCGAGATGCCCTTCGACAAACAGGATTACACAATCGCCCAGCATGTAGCGACCGAAGGGCGCGGTCTTGTGATTGCGATCAACAAATGGGACAAGGTCGAGGACAAGACCGCCGTCCTTCGCATGATCCAAGCCAAGGTCGAAGCCTCGCTGGCGCAGCTTTCTGGCGTTCGCTTTGTTCCCATTTCCGCTGCGCGGGGTCAGGGGCTCGACCCGCTGATGAAGGCCGTGTTCGAAACCTACGCGATTTGGAACATGCGCATCTCAACAGGCAAGCTTAATCGCTGGTTCGAGG
>CAYZXV010000032.1:0-10340 GCA_964482525.1 uncultured Rhodospirillaceae bacterium
CGAGCGCTCCCTGAAGATGCATGGGATGGTCGTCGACACCACCGATCTGGGCGAAGACGGCCTAGAGATTGGCAAGCTGTACGATTACGACATTATCATTCTCGATTTGATGCTTCCCGATATTGATGGGTATGAAGTACTCCGCCGCCTTCGCGCCGCGCGAGTCACGACCCCGATCCTCATTCTCTCCGGCTTGTCGGAGCTCGATCACAAAATCAAAGGCCTTGGCTTCGGCGCAGACGATTATCTTACGAAACCTTTTGATCGCCGCGAACTCGTCGCGCGTATCCACGCCATCATCCGTCGCAGCAAGGGCCATTCCGACAGCGTCATTCGCACAGGCAAGCTCACCGTCAATCTTGACGCACGCACGGTCGAAGTCGGCGGCGCGCCCCTGCACCTCACGGGCAAAGAATACGGCATTCTTGAACTGCTCAGCCTGCGCAAGGGCACAACACTGACCAAGGAAATGTTCCTCAACCACCTGTACGGCGGTATGGACGAACCCGAACTGAAAATCATCGACGTGTTCGTTTGCAAATTGCGCAAGAAGCTCGCGCAAGCCGCTGGCGGTGAAAACTATATCGAGACCGTCTGGGGCCGTGGCTATGTGCTACGCGATCCCGTAGGGTCCGAAACGGCCAAGCCTCAACGCGCAGGCGGCCACGGGTAAATCTTAGGGTACAGGTCCGTCACCCATTTTTACCCCGTCACCCATTTTTACCCCGCCCCTAACCCCTCCCCAAGGGGAGGGGGACTCGTGCGATATCGCGGATAGAACGATTCAAAAATTTTGAACGTAAAAGAAATTTATTTTCAACAATACTGATAGAATCCCCCTCCCCTTGGGGAGGGGTTAGGGGCGGGGTGTGTAAAAATGATTATCGCAGAGGGGCAATCAATGCTCTTCCCTATCCTCTACCCACCCGCGACATCGCGCAGGACGGCGCGGACAAGGTCGAGGCCGCGTTTGCCCTCGGCGCTCGTGAGGAACACGGTAGGCCGCGCAGCGGGGTGTTTCTTGAGGCGCTTTTCAACCTCGGCAACGCGCAGGGCCGGATCTTCACCCCGGATCTGGTCAGCCTTGGTGAGCACGACCTGATAACTGACCGCGAGGCGATCAAGAAAGCTCATCATCTCTTCGTCATTCGCCTTGATCCCATGGCGGCCATCAAGCAACAGGAACACACACCGCAAAGAGGCGCGCGTTTGAAGATAGTTTTTGATGAGCGCGTTCCACTTCGCGATTTCTCTTTGCGGCGCCTGCGCATGGCCATAGCCTGGCAGATCCGCCATCATCAAACGATCCGCAAGGTTGAAAAAAACGATCTGTTGCGTGCGTCCCGGCGTACAGGAGGCGCGTGCGAGGGCCCCACGCCCCATCACCGCATTGATAAGTGACGATTTGCCAACGTTCGAACGGCCCCAGAACGCAACCTCAGGCAGATCGCTGCCTAATTCGTCCCACTGGCCCTTCTCACCTGCCGCCATGATACAATCGCAAGGCTGGCTGACGAACCGCCGTAAATCGAGATCACTGCCATCTTCGACAGCGGCAGGGATACGCTTATCCTTCACGTCTTCTTCGCTTTCGGCCCATGGACATGCAGCGAGATATACCATTGCTGTGCGATGCCAAGGACGTTACTGATGGTCCAGTAGAAGATGAGGCCCGCCGAAACACTCGCCAACATAAAGGTAAACAAGATCGGCATAAGCAGGAAGATTTGCGCCTGAGTCTTATCGGGCGGTTGGGGCGACATTTTCTGTTGAGCATACATACTAAGCCCCATCAGGATCGGCCAAACGCCAAGATGCGGGATAAAGGACCACTCGATCAACCCAAACAAGGTCAGAACCGACGTTGGGTCTGGTGCAGACATATCATGGATCCAACCAAACAGCGGCGCATGCCGCATTTCGATCCCAACATACAGCACTTTGTAGAGTGCAAAGAAGATCGGAATCTGAATCAAAATAGGGAAACAGCCCGACATAGGATTGACCCGCTCCCGCTGATACAGCTCCATCGTGGCGATGCTCATCTTCTGGCGGTCATCTTTGTACCGTTCTTGAAGGGCCTGAACCTCTGGCTGAAGTAGTTTCAGCTTCGCCATTGAACGCATGGATTTGATGGAGAGCGGCAGCGTGATGATCTTGAGAAGGATCGTCAGCGCCACGATCGACATCCACATATGCCCAAAGAAGGTGCCCATTTCGTCAAGCAAGTACAAGAACGGCTTGGTCAGGTAATAATACCACCCGAAATCAATCGCGCGATCAAACAGGGGCAATCCTAATTTCTGCGCATACGTATCAAGCAAGCTTACGCGCTTTGCGCCCGCAAACAGGTGCATGGTGCGCTCGCTGCTCGCGCCCGCCGCAAGACTGACCGGCGTGCCGCGAAAATCGACTTGAAAAATCCCATCCTCTGGCTTGGTCGGGTCCGCGCCGGGCTCATAGGTAAAGCTGGCCGCAATCTTTTGGTCCTGTCCGGGCAAAAGCGAGACAAGCCAGTATTTATCTGTAATCCCAAGCCAGCCGCCCTCGCTCTCGTGCGCGATCTTTTTGTCCTTCACAAGGTCTTCGTAATCAATCTCTTTCAGCGTGCCGCCAAGAACACCGATTGGCCCCTCGTGCAGGATATAGGTACCCTCGATCTTGGGATGACCATGCCGCGCGACGAGCCCAAAGGGATAAAGGGTAACCGTTTCACTGCCGCCATTGCGCACCCGGTCAGTGATCGAAAACAGATAATGCTCATCAAGGCCAATCACGCGCTCGAACGTCAAGCCCTTGGCATTCGTCCAGCTCAGCGTCACGATTTTCCCAGCTTCCAACTTTTTCGAGTCTGCTTTCCATACCGTTTCATCATTGGGCACTTCGACCCCGTCGGCGGCAAGCCACCCAAACGACGTGTAATAGGCCTTATGCGGCGCGGCGGACCCTGCAGGTGAAAGCAACGTAATGTGGCGCGAGTCTTTCTCGACCGCTTCACGATAGTTCACGAGATCAAGATCGTCGATCCGCCCACCCTTTAAATTGATGGAGCCACGCAGTTCCTTCGTTTCAATCGCGACGCGTGGGGTTTGGGGCAAAATCTCCGCGCGGTCACGCAGGGCGGTGGGAAGCTCAACATGGGCTTCTGGCTTTACCTGCGCGGCCTCCTTGACGAGCGCGGCCTGAATCTTGGCGCGCTCCATCTCTGGCTTTTCATACAGGTAATGAAACCCGACCAGAATACCGATAGACAGGATGACGGCGGCGATAAAGTTTTGATTATCCATAACGTGTAACGCTCATTCTTTTCATGAGAAGCTAAGAGGACACAGTGACCCCTATCGCTTAAAAGACACCAAGTATTTTCCAATACGAGTTCAAGAGCCGTTAGAACAACCACCCTCCCCTTGCGGGAGGGTCAAAAAAATCGCGCCACCTTGTGGCAATGATTTTTTCGGGGAGGGGTTAAAAACCAAAGCTCTGGTATGACCACCCCTCCCCGAAAATTTCGTCCCCTGCGGGGCCAAAATTTTCGACCCTCCCGCAAGGGGAGGGTGGTTGTTGAGCCATTACGCTAGCCCTTGAACTGTGCCGAGCTGTATCCCATTTTTTACCCAAAGGATCAACGCTTTTGTGCGTCTTTTTCCGCCTCTGGCACGGGATCATACCCGGCGCCGCCCCACGGATGGCACCGCGCGAAACGGCGCAGCGCCAGAATCCCCCCACGCCACGCGCCATGTTTTTCAATGGCTTCATCAGCATAGGCCGAGCACGTCGGCATAAAGCGGCACTGCCGCCCCATCAGGGCCGACAAGCTATGCCGATAAAGCCAGATAAGACCGCGAAGGAAGCGTGCGATCATGCCCCCTCTCCCACCCATATCTTCATTCGCTTCAGCGCCTTTTCAAGATCGCGGCGCAAAACGTCAAACGATATTGTCAAAATATCGCCCCGCGCGATGAACACATAATTCATGTCCGTGCGGGCACAGCTTGGCAGAACCCCAACAGCCAGCGCACGCAGACGGCGACGAGCGCGATTACGCTGCACGGCTTTACCGATCATTTTCTTGCTGGCAGTCAGGCCATAGCCGACCATGGGCGCAGGAACAGGCGCACCGCCCTCTTCTTTCGACTCTTTTGGACGGGGCGCAACCTGAAGGATAAACGCAGGCGTTACCCACTTTTGACGGTGAGCGGCGACGGCGAGAAACTCGCTTCGTTTTTTGAGAACGCTGATCTGACAGGCGACAGGGGGCATCACGCACCCCACAGATTAGGCCGTCAGCTTCTTGCGGCCCTGCGCACGACGACGGGCGATCACCTTGCGGCCATTCTTGGTCGCCATACGGGCGCGAAAGCCATGACGGCGCGAGCGAACCAGCTTGCTGGGTTGATAAGTACGTTTCACAACTAAACTCCAATTAAACGCTTTAAGTCGGGTGTGTATAGGGGCTTACCGCCCTTGTGTCAAATAGCAAGTATCACGTCAAAACCCACTTTCGAAAAAATATAACCTTTTGAATGGGTTCAAGTTAACCAAGCCAACCGAATTCTTGATTTCCCTACCATTGTGTGCCATCCTTCGACGCAATGAAACATCATTTCGAAACAAAGGAATAAACCCCATGCGTTTGTTGACAGAAGCCCATAAAAACAAGCTCACAGCTGCCTATGAATCCGCGAAAGAAGCACTCCACCCTGCGGGCAAAGCTCTTGGAACTGCCGCAAGCTTTGTCTGTGACCATATCAGGCCATTCGGCATCGCCGCTTGTACGTTAGCTGGGGGATTGATTAAAGGCCCTGTCGGCGCAGCCTTTGGAGCAAGCCTTGGTTGGCTCGTTTTTGGCACAGGCGATAACTCAATCGTCATAGGGGGTGCCTCAAGCTTTCATTTATGCTTTGTCGAACGAGCAATTATCGGTTCAATTCTGGGTATACTCGGTAACATCTGTGCACCACAATATATCAATAATGCAAACGCAGAGAGTTGGTATTATCCAGCCATTTTGGCCATTCCCGCAAAGGCACAGCAACAGGCTCTCAACGAAATCCTCTATGAGGGCAGAACGTCCACCTCAGTGACTCTCGACGGTGTAAATTGGGCCACGGCGTGGGGCAAACCCTTCTCAACGACCAAAACAGCCTCACTTATTTGTCCATCGGTTGATGGCCAATGGAAATACGTCGAAGGCGACCCAAGCGAAGAACCGCTTCGGTATAAACTCGTTTCGAACGATGGCACCCCCGCACAGTGGAAATTGCAACCTGGCCCAATAACGAAACAAGACCTTCTTGCGTGCAAGAGGTAGTAGTAGTAATCTACTTGGGTTCTTCATCCCACCTTTTATCACCTGAGACCGTCACCCCGGACAAGCGGCGCATCTTTGCGACGCGCAGATCCGGGGCCCAGAAAAAGTTTTTAAACCGTCATCTGGGCCCCGGTTCAACTTTCTTTCGTCTCGCACTGCTCGATAAAAAGAAAGTGTCCCGGGGTGACGCTATTTATCTTCGGCCAAACTATACTCTCGCACTACCCAAACAGAGGGCTTTTAAGAAGGAAGGCCAGTTCCTTGGCCATCAATTCGGCGATGTTTTGCCGCTGGTCGGCGCGCTTCAAAAGGGCCTCGTCCTTCTTGTTTGAAAGAAATCCCGTTTCAATCAGGATCGAGGGCACATCCGGCGAGCGCAAGACCGCAAAGTTCGCGGACCGCATCGGCTCCTCAAGAAGCGTCCACCGCCGCCCGACTGCCTTGATAAAGCCGACCTTCACACGCTGCGCCGTGTTGCTGGTGTGGCGGGCGGTCAGATCAAAAAGAATCTCGGCCACATCCGGATCCTGAACCGTCGACGCCACGCCGCCGATCAAATCGGCCTTGTTCTCTTGTTCGGCAAGCTGGCTTGCGAATTGGTCGGATGCTTTTTTCGCAAGCGTATAGGCCGAAAGGCCCCGCGCAGACCCGTTGGGCGCGCTATCCGCATGGATCGAGACAAACAAATCCGCGCGCGCCTTGCGCCCCATCTCCACCCGCTCCGCAAGAGGCAGGAACACATCGCGCTCACGCGTCATGTTCGCTTTCACGCCGCTTTCACGCACGAAAGCTTTCGCCATACGAAGCGCGATATCCAATGTAATGTCTTTTTCTTTGGTGCCAGAGCGCCCAATCGCGCCGGGATCGTGCCCCCCATGGCCGGGATCAATCATAAGAAGGCGCGGCGGCTTTGGCTTTTCAAACAAAGGCGGCGCTACGGTCGGTTTCTTGGGAACGACAGGCAAAGCAAGGGTCCCGCTGCTCTTGGCCGCCTGCGCAAGAGTAGAGGATGGCAAAATAAGGCTCATCGAAACGAAGGGCAGCGCGACAAGCCCAAGGCGCAGCAAACGCCGACGCGCAGGATCGGGGCAGTCCCCTTCCCCCTCGCGAAGGTACCTATTTTGAGGATCGCGTTGCGTATCGTCCAAAACCGTTCTTCCTGTTAGGCCATCGAATCGTCGCAGGATTTTACCCTATTTGATCCTTAAAAAAGGTTCAAAATAGGGCCTAAACGTCTTGATCAAACCCTAAATGAGCCAAAAGGGCCTTGCGGATCAAGGGGGATGACTCAGGCGCGGGGTCAAAAAGCGCAATAGTACGGCCATCTTGGTTTTCCATCAAACGACCAAAACTGCCCGACTGCGCATCGCAATCAAGGGTCACATGCGTCTGCCGCCAAGCATCACACGCGCCCATCGCCCAAAGAACGGTGGGGTCATGAAAGCGAAAGATTGGTTCTGGCGCAAAATGGCGGCAATGCGCGATCATAATCTCTTTTGCCCATGCGGCCATTTCATTTTGAGGGTTAAGCGCCTCGATTTCCTGAAGCGGCATCGCAATCGGCCACGTTGCATTCATCGGCACAAACCTAAGGGGCAAATCCGTGTTCATTATTTTTTGAAGCGCATATGGATCACAGGCAATATTGAAATCCGGGGTTGGGTTTTCGTCCCACATTGATCCAAGCTTTCCCGCCATAAAGGTAACGGACCCGATCGCCTGAAAATCTTCGGGCCGAAAATGGGTAAGCATCTGCGCAAGGTTCGTTGAAGGGCCAATCACAACATAATCAACGGGCCCTTCCCGCGCCGCGAGCTGCAACACATAGTCTGCGCGCTTCTCTGGCGAAAAGTGTTCTACCTTTTGGTCAGTGGGCGGAAGGTCAATATTGCACAAACCGTTACCTGATGCCTTTTGCCTTGGCACCACGACCGTGTGATAAAGCGGATGATCCTTGAGCGGCGCGGTGGCTCCTGCCCATACGGGGACCCCTCGCCCCACCGGAAGTAAAGCAAGCACGCGGCCCGTATTTTCAACAACGTTCGAAAGCGGCGTATTCCCATAGGAGCAAACGACGGCACGAAGCGACAGCCCCATGCGAAAGGCAAGCCACAAGGTGAGCGCATCGTCGCGCCCTGTGTCGCAATCAATGATAAGCGGTTTAGACATGCGGGGAAGCCTACGCTATCTCGTAAAACTGAACAATCCCCGGCGCGGCAGATGTTTTTGAAGAATTTGCGTCATCGGTCTGGACAACTCAACCTTTTCAACCTCAGCCATTGTTCGCCCAGTCGTAAAACAGGCGAGCGAAGGCAGCGAGCCGAAGGCTTTTTGGATCTCAACACAGAAATCTATGCTCGCAAGAAGGACCCGTTCCTTGAACTGCATTCCTTTTTTGGGATGGATGGAAAACAGGGCCGGAATTTTCTCATCGGGCAGCATAAAAGAAGGAAGCCGCCCCGTTCGCCCCTGCCCCAGATCGACCACAAGCCCGTCAAACAAATGATCCCGCGTGGTTAATACGTCAACGGGTCCGCCTTTGTAATCATACCCAACAACCATCGGAAGCGTCTTATCGTTATAAACGATCTTTGCGCGCTCCTCTTCCGAGGCCACGGCAAAACAGGTCGCGATGGCACAGGGCTCCGCCCATTTGTACAAACCGTTCTCTTGCAACCGCTCCATCGCCCATAGCACCATTTTGGCGCGGCGAACATTATCTTCAAGAAGAATGAGCGGCGTCTTTCGGGTCCATCCAAGGGTGTTCGTAAAATTGGCCACACGCGAGATAGAGGCCACCTGTTGATCAAAGGACGGCTTCCCAGGGCGTGCGACATAGTCTTTTTGCTCGCCTTCAAGAGAAAAAAGACGCGAAAAACCGAACTCCCCAAAGTTGCCTTTTGCCCCAGACTCGCGGAATAAATCTTTGCTGATCAAATCGTCCAAAGACAGATACAAAGGCGCGCGCCGCTCGCCGATTTCTGCCGCCGCCCTTTGGATGACGGCTTTCGTCAAAACTGGCGTATTGTGAAAATGAACAAACGCCTGCCCAGCCGCACGATGGGTGAACCCAAATTTACTGTAATCATAGTTGTCAATAATGGCGGCAATCACAGCATCGCCCCATTTTTGATAGGCTTTGCGGATCGCCTCACCCATTTGAAGCGCGTCTGGGTTAACGATGCGTGACCGCACCTTTTTCATGTCCGGCGCATTTTCTAAATAGGCAAGGCGCGTTTGATTGGTGGCGAAAAGAGCATCCTTGCGCACGACAAAGGTCACGCGATCGGAAGGAACTGTGATTGTCGACCCGTCGAAAAATGTCTGATTGGGAATATCATTATGATTTTGAGGAAGAGATCGTGAATCTCGCGATGTGACGTGCACTGCACCCGCACCGTTTGAAAGCATTTGAAGACGAAACATCCGCGACCCGTGTTTTCGTTAACGTTGCGAAAGCGTATAAAAATATAAGAATGATTCCAAGCGGAAAGAGGTTAATTACTTTCCCTCAAGCACCGTTTCAAGATAATCAACGGCGTTTTGATAGGCGGTGCTTTGGGGAATGATGGCCGCAAGAACCCCGGCGCGATCTTGGATGGGGAAGACAGAGGCAGGATAACGCACATGACGCGAGATCTGCGCCGATACGCGGACAACAACCTTTTCAGGGGCATAACGGGCCACGGCAGCCAGCGCACGAATAATGGTGGGACGCCGGGTCCAGGTGGCATCACGGAAAGGAACAACGGAATCGCTCATGAAAATCACCTTATGAAATAAAAATGGCTTCTTTGAATGCGTACTATGACTTTTTCTTGAATGATCCCATTATACCGCAAAGGCGAAGGCGAATAAAAACTTTCCTTCAGAATCTGTTAACCATTAACCTTTTTACTCACGTCTGCATGCGTATTTTAATCTCTTTGTTAATAGCAATTCTTCTCCTCCCCAAGACCGCCGGGGCAGAAGAACTTTGTCCGCCATGGGCTCCGCCGAAAATCACCGTGAACAAGCAAATTGCCGCGCCGCGCGTCAACGACACGCTGAGCCTGAAAGAAATACGGGCCATCGCGCTGGATGGCAAAAAAGAATTGAGCAGCGGCCCGCACGAAACGCCAGTGGGCCTGACGGCGGCCTCGCTTCGATTAAGCTCGCAATTCAAAATATTGGCGCGCACAAATCCCCAACAAAAGAAAACATGCGCACGCCTCACCGGGCTCGATCTCACCCTTGCGATCATCGATACAACCGTTTACATGCCGCGCGAAATCGCCAAAGGGTCTTGCCCTTATCAAATTGTTTGGGATCATGAACAAAAACACGTCTTGACCGACCGCGTCATGATCGAACAAATCGCGCCAACGCTTTACCGGAAACTAAGCGCCATCGCTAACCAGGTCAGCACAGAAACCGGGCACAGCGCACAAGAAGTCGAAGCGAAGATGCACGCAAAGCTTGACTCTCATGTTCATAAATTAGGACAGGACATCGCAGCCTTACGTCGCGAAGAACAAAGTAGAATTGATACTCCAGAGGAATACAAACGCCTCAGCACCGCCTGTAAAGGCGAGATGCAACGTATCATCAGCCTTGCAAGAAAACAGGGGTTATAGGCGCTTTGCATATTCGCGTCCGTTCAGGCGGTCACGAAGCTGTTTGCCCGTTTTAAAGAACGGCACAAACTTTTGCGAGACATCAACGGATTCCCCCGTGCGCGGGTTACGCCCCTGACGCGAGTCACGCCGCTTGACCGAAAACGCGCCAAAGCCGCGCAGTTCCACGCGGTTACCACGTGCCAAGGCATTCGTGATTTCATCGAAGACTGTGCCAACGATGCGCTCGATATCGCGTTGAAGGAGATGCGGATTCAGTTCAGAGAGCCGCAGAATAAGATCGGATTTTGTCATCGGATAGGAGCTCCAAAGTCCGTGAGTCGGGTGAGTCGATAGCCAACGTTTCCAAACAAAAGCCACTAAGTCAATCGGCGCTTGAGATAACCCCTTGGGGGAGCGAATTTTTTCATGAG
>CAYZXV010000033.1:0-10320 GCA_964482525.1 uncultured Rhodospirillaceae bacterium
AATGACATTGTACGTCTTCAATTATCGGCGATCTGGAATATATTCTGGATCCGTTATGGGTTCCTCGTCCACCATGGGCGGGGGACCATTTCCATAAGCCCGCTATACGCCCAAATCAGCCCAGAACCCAAGCATGAAAAATACTTTCATCTCAAATTTTCCGCGATGCTTTTTCTGCCAAGAAAAACCGTTAAGAATGGGCATATTTCACAAAAACGCCGCTTTTGAGGCGGCGTTTTTGTTGTTTCTTTTCTTTAATGATTGCTCTGACGGCGCAGAAAGGCAGGGATATCAAGTAAGTCGGATTCCCCACTCGAAAGCGGCGCGCGATCTGACGGTTCAACGTCAAGACGCGTCTGCATGGGCTTGACCTCATCATCCAAGTCAAAATCGTCGTCCATATCTCGACTCGCGGAAGGACGAACCATACCGAAACCAGTGATGCGCTGGAAAAGCGACTGAGCTCTTTGCGAAGCAGAGGGCTGAGCCGTGGTTTGCGCCGGTGTCGTGAGCTGCGTGACCCGCAAATCCGGGTCAGCCGAAGACATACGCGAAGAAGCCACACCCGGAACAGGCGTTGCTGTCCGTTGCCGTTGAGCCTGCTGCACCGGTGGAATTTCACGAACCGGGGGGATAGCAGGCTTAACAATGCGCGGTGTTTGCATCTCCTCACGCACCTCCGCCACGGCTGGCACGGCTTGAACCTGCATGGACTCTTCACTTTCCAAGACGAACTCTTCACGCGATTCTTTTATTGGTTGGGAAGACACTGTTGTTTCTGGCTGTGAACGAAGCACAACCGGCGCACCGCCGATCGGAGTCGATACACGGGGACTTATGGCAGCAGGCATTGTAAAATAGTTCGATCCAGCTTTTGTTGCCACAGGGGTCGCAGCCGTATCCACAACAGGTTCAACCTTAGGGGCAACAGGGACTGGCGCAGCCTGAACCGGGGGCGCAGAAACTTGAGACACAGATGGGCGGCGCGTGACAGGTTCTTCCTGAACCGCATGCAACGCAGCCCGAGCCGCCGCTGTTGGTGAGGCCATCACGCCTTCAGACTGACGCGCGCCACGCGGCTGCTTGCGATCCATTTCAGCATCAATACCTGTTGCAATCACCGACACGCGGATCCGGCCATCCATGTTCTCGCCAAGGGTTGATCCAACCTTGATCTGAGCCTCAGGATCAACTTCTTCGCGAATACGGTTGGCCGCTTGATCAACCTCAAACAGGGTCATGTCAAGCCCACCGGTGATATTGATCAAAACGCCTCGCGCACCCTTCATCGAAATATCGTCAAGAAGCGGGTTGGAAATCGCGGCCTCTGCGGCTTCGATAGCGCGATTAGCCCCATCGGCTTCGCCAGTGCCCATCATGGCCTTGCCCATTTCGCCCATAACAGTTTTCACGTCGGCAAAATCAAGATTCATAAAGCCCGGCATGATCATAAGATCCGTGATCCCACGCACACCTGAGTTCAACACTTCGTCGGCCATGCGGAAAGCTTCGGCAAACGTCGTACGTTCATTTGCGATACGAAAAAGATTCTGGTTCGGGATCACAATCAGCGTATCAACATATTGCTGAAGCTCGGCGATCCCGGCCTCGGCTTGGCGCATGCGGTGCGTACCTTCGAAATGGAAGGGTTTCGTCACGACACCAACCGTTAAAATACCTGCATCGCGCGCCGCGCGGGCGATAACCGGTGCCGCACCTGTTCCTGTTCCGCCCCCCATGCCTGCCGTGACAAACAACATATCCGATCCGTCCAGCACAGACATAATATCGGCAAGGGCTTCCTCCGCTGCGGCACATCCTATATTCGGTTTAGACCCTGCACCAAGACCGCGCGACAAATTGGAACCAAGCTGGATCTTGCGCGCAGCAAGCGACTGGGCCAGCGCTTGCGCATCGGTGTTAGCTGCAATAAACTCGCAGCCCTCAAGGTTAGAGCGGATCATGTTGTTGATGGCGTTACCCCCGCCGCCGCCAACCCCGATGACGGTGATGCGTGGACGCAGCATGTTATCGGGTTCAGCCATCGACAAATTGATCATTCCATGCCTCCGTAGGATCTTTTGCTAACTCTGCCCTTTTTGCGATGCGGCGCAGTAGAGCGAATCTTGAGCCAATATCAGCCCGTTCGGCTGATTCGCGCAAGCAAAGAAAGAGGGTTTCGACAAAGAAATTCAGCCAGTTAGGTCCGATTCTCTTTAATATGAGCCTACACATATCATTAAAAAAG
Source organism: uncultured Rhodospirillaceae bacterium (assembly GCA_964482525.1). Lineage (GTDB taxonomy): Bacteria > Pseudomonadota > Alphaproteobacteria > UBA9219 > UBA9219 > UBA8914. The sequence continues at coordinate 2,249 of CAYZXV010000033.1, forward strand.
GGAGCTTTCCAATACGTTACCCCGCGAAGTGAAAGTAGCGGGTGAGGACACATTCTCTTGCCTTTTACCCCCTATTCCACAGGCAAGATATCCATCATCAAATCATGACTGGTGACAGGGGCACGCGGGGTGAGTTTCTTGGCCTTTGGCTTGATTACCTCAAGGCGCTCGGCCGCGCCAGGCGGGACAGCCAGCGGTGCATCCTCCGCTGGTGGGGCTTGAGGTTGCCCGACGGGCACACCGTCTGACGTTGCTTTATATTCATCTTGCTGCGACGATGGTGCGGATGGCAAGGCAGAAGATATAAGCGGCTGTAAAACAGGGGACAAGGATTTAAGCATCTGGGCCGAAAGGGCGCTGGTAAACTTATAGGCCTCAGCCTTCTGCCCGGCAACATGAGCCGTAACCGTACCAAAGAAACGATCTCCAATAAAGAACATGATCGTTCCCGTCCGGTTAACCACCCGTGAAGAAATCAAGCGATGGCCCGGCGCGTACTCTTCATAACGGTGGTCCCCCGTCCCAGTTTTTCCTCCAATAGGAAGAGGTTGTCCCCGATTGTCTAGATAGGCACCACTTAACCGCCGCGCCGTTCCATTTTCTACAACTTCAATCATTGCTGCCCGCGCAACACGCGCAACGGCAGCTGGAAGAACCCTCTCACCACGCCCTGGCGCAGGAGACAACGCTGTTTCGTATGGCGCCCCTTCAGCAAAATGAAACTTTTCAAACCGCACCATAGGCTTTCGAACCCCGTCATTAAGAAGGATTCCAACAAGCTCGGCAAGCGCGCCAGGTCGATCAGCCGAACTCCCGATCGCGGTGGCAAAGCTTGGGACCAGTTTTTCAAACGGATACCCAAGACGGGACCAACGCTGTTGTATGCGAGCAAACGCGTCTAACTCAAGAAGGATACGAATCCGGGTGTCTTGCGCTCCTTTCTTGCCGTCGCGGAAAAGCCACGCATAGCTTTCGATCCGAATGGGGCGGCTCACTGCCATAATTTGGTTGCGCGTTGCCTTTGGATTCGCAACCTTGTAAGCCACAAACCACAACTCTAACGGATGGATTCCTGTGATATAGCCTCGGTCTGCCAAGGTATAACGATCGGGCGGGTAGTTATCATATAATTCTTTCAACCGCGCCCGACCCAAATCGGCAGGAACGCGCTTTTTCATATACGCCTCAAACATATCGAACGGTGCATCGGGCCAAAGCGAACGGTAAAGAATCGTCTGTGCAGTTGCACCTTTATGTGCGCGAGCAGCTACGCGTTCCATCATCTCCGCTGGCTTCATATCTCCATAGTTCGAGATATAACGCGCCAAAAACGTTTTTCCTTCGTTATCTGCATAACGCTCTAAATAAGCTTTACGTGCCGGATGGTCGGGATCACTGAGCAACTCTTGCTTTGTTTGCTGCCCTTGCGCAATGGTGTAGTTCACAATATCCCGCATGAGCCGAATGAAAACAAGATTAACAGAATCGCGCAAGGCTTCGCGTAGGTTCATATTCATCCTGTCTTCTTTTTTATCGAAATTCTCGAACGTATGTGCGCCGCCACCTGTAAAAAATGTTTCATATGGACTGCCCGAATATTTACGGTCCATGGCGCCTTGCAACATATCATCAAGCGTTGCTTCAGGGCGTTCAGAGAGCCATGTTGTCGCCCATAAAGTCAAGGCATCGGGGGCTTCAGCAGATAGATCCTTCAAATCCGGAACAGACAGTCCTGCATATCGCCGATGCAGCTCTGCAATGATCTCTAAATAGGTAACAAGTGTGCGAAGTTTGGCAGTTGAGCCGAGATCAAGTTTGCCCCCTTCGTTCATATCAAGCGGCTTGTCAATATTGTCGGCCTGAACGCGCAAATAGTTGCCGGCCTCGCCCCGTTCATATAGAAGAACACTCCAGTTGATTTCACCCGGATCATTCGCCTCGTCAAGCAAGCGAAAGCCATACATCCCAATCGCACGGACATGTTCCGGATCCTTCATTTTCTTCAGAAACTCCGTCAGAGCTGTTTGTGTCGTTTGGTCAAGTGTGCTCGATGCCGTGAGATCAAGCCGATCAAGCTCATAGAAATTGCGTAGCCCTAAAAGCTTGAGCAAATGTGTACGCATCGCATTCGTCGCCTTCATATCTAAGAAGGGCGTGGGGGGCGCGGACGGCGGCTCCGGCAGAAAACGGAACGGCGCCTCGCGCGCTGCGTTACGAAGTGCCATCGATATTACGCCATCCCGCGCAAGTAAATCTAAGGCAAAATCGGTAAGGCCATCCAAGGCGATGCGATCCGTCAAAAGATAATAGGTAGGCCTGCGTTGGGCCAAAATAAGGCCTAGAGCCTCACGATAAACCGTTGCTTTAGTTCGAAGAGATTCTTTGTCAGTTTCAGGCAGATTCAGAGCGGCGGCAACCTCTTTGAGATCACGACCAAACCAAACCCACATTCCATCACCAATGCTGTTGATCTCGCCAAAACCTGGGCGCGCTGAAAGCGGTGTACTGTTTAGATAATCAAGCACTATCTTCTTACGTGCCTCGCGTGTATCCGGGCCATCCATATATATGCGCAGACTCGCGGAAATGATCTGCCTGATTTTCTCCATGGGACCATTCGTTTGTCCGCTGGGTGAAAAACGAAATTTCTCAATCTGGGTCGCCAACGTGCTCCCACCCCCAATATTATTTCCTGCCACCACTTGCTTAAGCGCCGGGCCCGCTGCCGCATAAAAAAAGCGACTCCACTCTATCGCCGGATTACGTGTGACGGGCCCATCCTGTAATAATTCCCTGTTTTCGATATGAAGCAGCGTTTGAACAAGGAGCGGGGGTATGCTCTCAAAATCAGGGAATACATGTGTCGGCAATGAGGCATGGTGCAAGGATTGGCCGTTTCGATCTTTGAGCAAAAGGCCTGCATTCACCTTTGGTTTGTAAATCGGATAGAGTCCATCCGCGATAAGCGCATGATAGCGCAAGGACGCACGAACCTGCGCGGTGACCTTATAGCCCTCGCTTTCAAGTGATTTGATGAAGAAAGGAATGTAACTGTAACCCAGTCTTTGATTATAAGGCCCCGCCGCAGGTGCAAAAAAATCTGGCGCGGGCCCTTCCTTGACTTCGTAGGTGATTTCCTTGGCAATTTGAGAAAGATAATCAGCCTGAAGTTTAGATGTTTTTAGCTCTTCACCGACAAAGAAGCTGATAACGCCGCCAAACCCGATAAGAAAAGCAAGAGGAACAAGCCACAAGACTTGGGGGACACGCATACGATAGGGTTTATAGCTTTTCGGCTTTTTTCTGCGCGCCGCCCGTTTGGCCTGGTGGCTTTTGTGTCTAGCAAGGCGCGTTGGTGTCATACCCTGAAAACCCTATTTGTCGTGTTAAGCGCCCCCGTTAATCAGTCGCCGCAGAGTCGCTCCCAAGTCACCAAAGGGTACTTCGTGCTGGGTTTTCCTCGCAAGCTCTTTAATAAGGACTGTGCCTTTTTCTTTTTCTTGCCCACCGCGCATAATCACGAACGGGATTCCCGCCTTGTCGGCATATTTAAGCTGTTTGTCGAGCTTGGCTGGCTCAAGGTAGTTTTCAACCGTGAAGCCAGTGCGACGAAGCTCTGCTGCAAGCGCGAGAGCATCAGCAAGGCTGGTACCATCCATTTGAGCAACCATAACTTGGGTCGAATGCGGCACAGTGGGCAACAAGCCAAGGCCAGAGAGCTGGTCGTAAAGGCGTGAAAGACCTATGGACAAGCCAACCCCCGGCAGTTTCGAGCGCGTGTAAAGACTTGCTAGGTTCTCATAGCGTCCGCCGGAACAGACGCTGCCAATTTCGGGATGCGCGTCGATAAGCGTCTCGTACACAGTGCCCGTGTAGTAATCGAGGCCGCGTGCAATGGCGAGATTAATGCGCGTGCGCTCCTCTGGCACACCAAGAGAACGTAAGGCCGCAACCATTTTCTCAAGATCCGAAAGCCCTTCGGAAAAAACCGGGTGATGGACGTTAAGAGACCTCAAAGCAGCAAGCATATCATCCTTGCTTCCGCGCAATGAAATCAGCTCAAGCAACTTGCCAGCCATGGCCTCTGGCAACCCAAGGGAGATCATCGCGGCCCGAACTTTATCGACACCAATTTTGTCGAGTTTATCAACCTCACGCAACACTAGCTTTTGCGTCTCTGAGTTACTGACCCCTGAAGCCTCAAGAAGCCCCAGCAAGATTTTCCGGTTACTGAAATGAATTGTAAAGCCGGTGATGCCGAGTTCTGTAAAAATCTGAACGATAATTGCGGGCAGTTCAGCATCATAGGCGCTGTCGAGCTTATCTTTGCCAATCACATCAATGTCACATTGATAAAACTCACGCATACGGCCTTTCTGGGGGCGTTCACCGCGATAGGAGCGCTGAATCTGATAGCGGCGAAAAGGGAAGGCCAACTCACGTTCATGCTGAGCAACATAGCGCGCGAGAGGCACAGTCAAATCAAACCGCAGGGCCAAGTCAGCTTCATATCCCTGTCCCATCGAGCCCGTTGATTGCACGAGATAGACTTGCTTTTCCGTCTCGCCCCCTGTTTTGGTGAGCAAGACATCTTTCAGTTCGAAAACCGGGGTTTCAACCTGTACAAAGCCAAAGCGTTCATAACCGCGCCGGATAACATCAAGCATATGCTGAAAAACCATTTGGTCGCGGGGGAGGAGTTCAAGCGTTCCGGCAGGCGTGCGAGGCTGGATTAGGGACATGCGTTTCTCTATTTATAACAGTGGTTTTTTCTTCCTTAAGGACACAGGCATCCGTCTGTTAAGGCGAAGGCCATCATGCCAAGGGATTGGCTGCAAATAAAGGTATAATTTTGTTAATGTATCCCTGATTTACCTTATCTCTTTTTCATGATACGACCTTGGGCCTTATCACAAGGTGGCCGATCCCCTTCTTAAGCCGCCGTCCTCTTTAAGGATATTGCCTCATGACCGCTTCGCAAACCGCCCTTGCCAATACGGCGCCCCAAGCCCCAGAGACCAACCCCGTTAAAGGGTGGATGACCGATGTCGATTTAGTGCGTCTCAGCGCGCTAGCGGCCAAGGTTCCGGTGGGTGGGATCATCGTCGAAGCCGGGGCTCTTTTGGGTCAATCGTCGTGGACGCTTGCCAAGAATTGCGATCCGTCGGTGACCGTGTTTTCAATGGATGTGTGGGACCCGACCTTTATGACCGAGCAAATGATGAAGGAGTTCGGCACGACGCTGCGTAAAGATGTCTTCCGCGAAAACACGCGCGATTGCACGAATATCATCCCCCTTCAGGGCATCGTGCCGCAGGATTTTGCAGATTGGAACCAACCCGTCGATATGTTCTTTGACGATGCGACACATAACGACCCACCTTTCAGCATCAACCAAGCCTATTGGGGTTCGCACGTCCGTCCGGGCGGCATAATTTGTGGCCATGACTTTGACGCGACATATCCAGATATAGTACGCAATGTCGAAGCCAGAGCAAAAGAATGGAACCAGACGCCAGAAGTCCACAGCTATGTCTGGAGCCTGAACAAACCCGTGAATGCCCCGGCGGCACGCTATATACCTTCCGCCTGTGCCGCAACCCGCCTAAACAACTATACCGATGGACCGTTGTTGGACGGCAAGCTGCTCTCCTGCCATATCGGCAGTGCGAAGGAACTCCGCAGCAAGGTCGTCCTTGTCGCCAACCCCGGTATGTCGCTGCCCGAGTCCGTCCTGCAATCGCTTCAGGGATGCAAGAATCTGGATTACGCCTTCGTGCCGCCAAGCTTTTTGGAAGATTGGGCCGATGCAGCGCCAAACCAGCCGGTTGGCCTCGCCTCATCCGACCCATCAAAGGCCCTGCCCCTTGCCGAAGCACTTGATTGGATCATCCTCGTCGGGCCGCTTTCGTCTAAGGCCCAGCGCGGCCTTCAGCGCACCTTGTGGCGGCGCCTGAACCCCGTACTTGGCAATATCTACCTCCATGCAGCCAAGTCAGACACGCAACGGAGCACCCTCTTGGCCATGGAGGCCGTTCACTACTGGGTCGGCCTGTCCGCCGCAGACCGCGAGGGCAATGCAATCTTTAATCTTGATCGCCCCCTGCCCCGCGCCCTGTGCAACCTTGCGGTCGATGACGACCTCTCCCCCGCGCAAAAAAGGGCCTATTGGGATCGATTTATCGCAAGACTGCCGAAGTAGGCCTCATCCAGAACTCGCCGACTGCCTTACCTAAACGCAACCTCAGCAAAGCTGCGCAATTTGCGGCTGTGAAGCGTTTCATGCCCGCTTTCCCGAAGCGCATCAATGGCACGCAGGCCAATGGTCAAATGCTGGTCCACTTGGCGCTGATAAAAGTCTGTAGCCATGCCGGGCAGCTTAATTTCGCCATGAAACGGCCTATCAGAGACGCACAGCAGCGTCCCATACGGCACACGGAACCGAAAGCCATTCGCCGCAATCACTGCCGATTCCATATCAAGCGCGATGGCGCGGCTTTGGCAAAAACGCTCCACTAGTTTTTGATAGCCTGAGATCTCCCAATTTCGATTACCCGTGGTCACCACGGTTCCAGTGCGCATAACCGATTTCAAATCGTAACCTGCAAGGCCCGTTACGTTCGCTACCGCTCCTTCAAGCGCCCTTTGCACCTCTGCAAGGGCTGGAACGGGGACCCATAAAGGCAGTTCCTCATCAAGAGCCTTGTCATCGCGCACATACCCATGCGCAAGCACATAATCACCAAGCTTTTGGGTGCTGCGCAGCCCCGCACAATGCCCTAGCATCAACCAAGCCTCTGGCCGCAAGACAGCGATATGGTCCGATATATTCCGCGCATTGCTGGGCCCAACGCCAATGTTCACCATGGTAATCCCGCGCCCATCTGCACGTTTCAGGTGATAAGCCGGCATCTGGGGCAGGGCTGAAAACCCATTTGAACGCTTGAGAAGCGTCGGTTCTTCTAAAGACGTATAGCCCTGCGCCCCCTGTGCGATTAGCTCCCGCCCTTGCCTAACAAACTCATCCACGTAAAACTGGTAGTTTGTGAAAATAACAAAGCTTTGGAAATGATGCGCGTCGGTTCCTGTATAATGCCGGAGACGCTGAAGCGAATAGTCCACACGCGGTGCAGAGAACAGAGAGAGCGGACGATCACCGCTTTCCGGCGCAAGGCCAAAGCCATTGGCAACCCCCTCATCCATCGCAGCAAGATTCGGCACCGAAAAAAACAAGGGCAGCATCGCCACCCGTTCCGGTGAAAGTGCTCCTTCGACATGAAGCCCATTATAAAACGCGAAATGAAGGGGGACGGGCGTATTGCTGACACCAACCTCTATCCGTCCGCCATGATTTCTGAGCAGTAAATCAAGCTGGGTTTGTAGATAAGCATCAAAAATATCTGGCCGCGTGATCGTAGTGCTGTAGCGTCCCGGCTCAGACACAAAGCCATAGGAAAGCCGCGTATCCCGTGCGGCTGCCCCGACTACGTCTATGGCTATATAGGGATACCCAGCCTCAATTCGTCGCACAGGCACTTGCCCGGAAACATACCCTTCGAACGCCTCACGCAGATACGAGATGTGGGCGACATAAATTTCCTTGACGAAAAGCAACGCGCTTTGCGCATCGTCAAAGAACCGGCAAGTGCCGAAAGGGAACGGTTGAATAGGCATGCGAATGGGATAAAGACAAAGGCGGGAGACGTGAAGGCGATCATAGCACAGCTATAGGCAGGGTCTACCCTTCTATCACACAGACGCCCTTTAACTACGTTGCGGTCGGGCGCAAGCGATAAACGAACCGGATTGTGTTGCTTAGACCGACTGGCGCGACGCATTGCGCATCTGCTGTTTCCGGTGGGACAGGAATATTTCCTACGTTAACACCATTGATCCACACGCTATCGATGCCCTTCGGCCCTCCTGCCCCAGAAATCTTCGAAGCCAGAACGATACAGCTGGACCTTTTGAGACCGCGCCATTCAAGGCTGAAGAACTGACGAGGGTCTACGCCCCCTCCAGGGGGGGGGGGGGGGGGGGGGGGGGGGGGGGGGGGGGGGGGGGGGGGGGGG
>CAYZXV010000034.1:0-10107 GCA_964482525.1 uncultured Rhodospirillaceae bacterium
GTCTTTCTTTCACTGAGCCGAATGGAAAGCCTCGGCCTCACGCCTCTTGAGGCCATGGCCTGTGGCTGTGTTGTCGCGGGATTCACAGGACTTGGGGGCCGGGAATATGCCCGCGACGATAACGGCTTTTGGGCGGTAGAAGATGATTTTGACGCCTGTGCCGCTGCGCTTGCCAAAGCCACCGACCTTGCGGCAAAGCCACACACCGACCCGGCGCGCATCGCCTACCACACGGCAACGCAGACGGCGCTCGTGCCTTATACGCCTGAAGCCTTTACGGAAGGCCTACTAGCTGCGTTCAAAGAGATCACAGGCGCATAGAAACTCTGATGGGCGGTTCCTCATACCCCATTGTCCGTTTTAACCGAGCCTTCCTATTTTACCCCGCCCCTAACCCCTCCCCAAGGGGAGGGGGACTTCTATGCTATTGTGGACAGAATGGTTCAAAAATCTCGAACGTAAAAGAGATTCATTTTCAATAATACCGGTAGAATCCCCCTCCCCTTGGGGAGGGGTTAGGGGCGGGGTAGAAAATGCGATTTCAGTTTCAAATCAAAATGAGCTTCACATAACGATCAACAACAAGCTTCACGTCTCATCCTCGATCACCCTTTCAATCTATCCCTCTCTGCGATAAAAGAATGTATGCCTTGTTTCATCCCGCCCCACGACCGCATCTTTCAAATTGAAGTCACGACCCAATGCAATTTGAAATGCGCGGGTTGCCACCGCACAGCCGAAAACAAACTCGGCCTATGGACCAATCGGCACATCGAGGTTGAGGCTTTTCGCGCCGCAATCACGCATGCGCGACCCGCACGGTCTATCATCCTGCAGGGCATCGGCGAGCCGACTCTGCACCCTCATTTGCCAGAACTCATCCAAATCGCGGCAGACAGCGGCAAGTTTGAGACCATCGCCTTCTACACAAACGGTCTTGCGCGCGGGATTGAGTATTATGACACGCTGAAGGCAAATGGACTCAATTTCCTTACTGTTTCAATCGACTCACTCAATCAAAAAGTTGCCGATGAATGCCGCTTTGGTACGGATGTACAAAAACTTCTCAAACGGTTTATTGAGTTGTTTTACACCTTCGCCCCAAATATCAATGTTTCCCTCGTTCTCAGCCGTAAAAACCTTACCGATTGTTTTGAGACCTTTCGCATTCTGAACGAGATTGCCAAAACAGGAAAAGAACCCCTGCCCGTCTTTATCCAGAAGATGATTGAGACCAGCGCCGAGATGCGCGAGAGCTTTTTATTACGCCAAGAAGATATCGTTCAGTTCCGCGCCTTGATGCGCGAGAAGCGTGGGCTTTACCCCTTCCTGAACCTTGGCCCCTGCGGCGAATTAGCTGAAGCCCCGCCACAAAGCGAAGCGACGAGCCCTGCCACCAAGACTGCGCCAACCTCGCGCCTGTGTGATCGGTTGTATCATGATCGCTTTGTGACGGTAGAGGGCGAGATGACACCCTGCTGTGTCATTACGGACCGCCGCGAGTGGGCTCACACAAAATTGGATGCGCCGCTTGAGCCCCTACTTCAAAGGTGTCCGGCGATTGTAAAATGGTTTGAAGATTATGAAAAGAACGGCCATCCATCCTGTGCAGGATGCGGCCTCTTCGCGCCGTTGCAATAGCCGTTTTCGATTACGCCATGGTGTCGAGCAATGACTCTTGCCGCTCTTTCTCGGCCTTGATAACACTCGCATTCGCCTTATAGGCGATCTCTGCCATGAGCGTATCGACAATCTCCGCCGTCAAATCGACATTCGGCGCGGCAACCAAGCCTTCTTCATTCGCATAGGGCGAGCGTTCATCGCGCATCGGCGTATAAGGATTATTGCGTTCGACAATCTCGGTGCGCACACCCAAATGATTATCACCCGTGTCATTTGAAAGCGTGATCACATCTGTCGGATAATAAGATGTCGCGCGTTCGCCCTCTACGGCAGGTAGGCGACCTGTTGACGAAGCGTTAACCATATTCGTCACGGCATTTGAAATGCGCGTCACGGCGGCATTCATGCCAGAAACGGCAGAGGCAAAAACACTGGACATCGCGGCCTTCCTTTTCTTTCATTCTGCGCACGTAAAAAGACGTGTTTTCCGGCCTTTTTCGCATCGCACAGTTATTATACCAAAAGAACCTTAATGCTTTCTCAATAAAAGCTTCCGAAATCCTAAGATTTCCTTGGAAAATTCATCTTTCTTTACCAAAAAAAAGTGCGCGTATTAACTCTGGATTCATCCCTGCGCGGTATGGTGGGAGGGTAAGGAAAAGACGCGATTCGCATTTCACACTGTGAATCACGAGGTCAAAAAGGGGCCCACCCTTCGCGACCTTCCCCAAAACGGAAAGAGAGAAGTGTCATGTCACACGAATACGACTATCAGTATCTTGCCCCATCAACCGATGAAACGCTTGAACGTCTCATCGCGATGACCAACCAAACGAACTTGGTTGCGCTCGACAAGACGCTGGCCGCCATTCGTCGCTCGACCGGCAGCTATGCCGCCGCCGCCGCCCGCGTGGGCAGCATCGGCGAGCGTATCGTCCGTGCGGTGCACGAGGTGGGATTGACCCTCCCCGCGCATCAGCGCGCCGTATAACGTCGAATCCTTCACGGATTTTGGCTGCGGCCCCTCGCAGCCCCTCCCGAAGGCCCGCGAAAGCGGGCCTTCATCTTTTTGCAAAAAGTTTCAATTTGGTTTGTTTTTAGTTAGCAAAAGATTTGAATCTCCTTGCCGTTTGATTAAGAATGAGCCTGCGTCCCTCTTTCTCATTCTCCTCAAGCAAGGATTTCCACATGGCCTATCCCAATATTCTGATCGGCACCCCCTGTTATGGCGGCCTTGTCAATCACGCCTATATGGAATCAGTCCTTAAGATGGTGGCTTATGGAGCTACACGAGGCATTCTATTTTCACTTGGGTTGCTGGCCCACGACTCGCTGGTGCCACGCGCGCGCAACACGCTCATGGCCAAGTTCCTCGACACGCCAAACCTCACCCACCTCTTCTTCATCGATGCCGACATCTGCTTCCCCGCCGAAGCCTTGGGGCGCATGCTGGATATGGATCAAGATATTGTGGCAGGCATGTACCCGCTTAAGGTCATTCATTGGCCCCAGGTGGCCGAGCGGGCCTCTACAATGCCCCCGCAAGCCATGGCACAGGCAGGTTTGAATTATGTTGGCATCCCCTGCAAAGACGATGCGAAGGAAGAAAAAGACGGTTTTGTCACGGGCGATTACGCAGGCACGGGCTTTATGCTCATCAAACGGGAGGCCGCGCAGAAAATGGCCGCCGCCTATCCGGAGACCAAATACAAACAAGCCCAAACCTATCCCCCGCCCAAAACGCAAAGCCAGAATCTCTATAACCTGTTCGATTGCATCGTCGATCCGGACACCGGCACGTACCTGAGCGAGGATTTCACCTTCTGCCGCCGCTGGCGCCAGCTTGGGGGAAAGATATGGCTCGACACCCAAACGAAGCTCAGCCACATCGGCAGCTTTACGTTCGAAGGCGACCCACAGACGAGGGTGTAGAGTAAAAACCGGTTACGTGGAATCACCCTCCCCTTGCGGGAGGGTCGAAATTTTGACTGACCGTTGGGAAGACAAAATTTCGGGGAGGGGTCACCAGATGAATAACAAACCCCTCCCCGAAAAAATCTTCGCCCTCACGGGCTCGATTTCTTCGACCCTCCCGCAAGGGGAGGGTGGTTATTCCTGTTCCAGCAAAACGGAAAATGCTCCAGCCCCCCAACAAAAAAAGGCGGGGTGTTGCCCCGCCTTTTTGATTCTTTTGCCTTCAGGCTTACGAAGCTTCAGCTTCGGTCGCTGGAGACGCATCGACGGCGGCTTCGGCCTGTTTGCCGTACACCATCTTTTCACGGATGCGAGCCGCCTTGCCACGAAGATCACGCAGATAATACAACTTCGCGCGACGCACATCGCCACGGCGGACGAGAACGATCGATTCAAGACGCGGGCTGTACAGCGGGAACACACGTTCCACGCCTTCGCCATAGCTGATCTTGCGAACGGTAAAGGACGAATTGATGCCCGCGTTCTTGCGCGCGATGCATACGCCTTCATAGGCCTGAACGCGTTCGCGCGATCCTTCACGGACCTTCACATTGACGCGGACGACATCGCCGGGGGCGAAATCGGGAACGGAAGCGGTCAATTTTTCCAATTGGCGCTGTTCGAATTTTTGCAGAATATTCATGGTTTTCCTCTCCTAAGGAGGCCTCGTATACACACTATTTTCGGGTAACTCAATGCTTTCTGTGCCTTGTTAACCTTTTTTTCAATTTTTCCTTGCCCCGCAAGGCATTAACCATCTTTCTGCCTTTAGGGATAGCCCCAGCCGCGCTATGGTGCCTGCGATTTCGACTAAATATTGGAGTTTCCACTCATGAATACAATTCACGCGACTGATGTTATCAAGGAACAACTTGAAGCGGGATTGGCTCTATCCGAAACGGTTCTCGAAGAAGACGGTATCCCCGAAGAAGAAAGAGCTTTTCAGGGCACGTTGTCGGGCGTTACCCGTCCTGGCTATTCCGAGGCCGAAACCCGCATGATGCGCACCATCGCCGACGAGGCGCGGGGCGTTGGCGCAGAAACCTTTGAAGATGTGGCTGGCAATCTGTATTTCGTCTATCCGGGCCAAGACCGCAACAAACCCGTCAAGCTTATGGGATCGCACGTCGATTCTGTCGATAATGGCGGGCGCTATGATGGTGCCGTCGGCGCGGTTCTCCCGCTCGCTGTTATGCAAATGATGCACCGCGCAGGGGTCACCCCACCCCAAGATTTGGTCGGTGTCGTCTGGCGCTGTGAAGAAAGCCCAACCTTTGGCACCTATGGCATTGGGTCGGGACTAGCAACAGCAGCCCTTAATCTTTCAATTCTCGACAGCAAGAGAAATAGCGCCCCAACCAACCTCTATGACGCGATTGGTCAAAGTTATCTTTCGGATACCGACAAGGGTTCTCGCTTATGCGCCTTGCGTTATGACGATTCGCCACGATATGCCTTACTCCCCGCACGCGCCGTCGCCGAAGCGATCGAGTTTCATATCGAGCAGCACGACACGCTTTTGCGTATGAACAAAAGCCTTGGGATCGCAGAATGCATCAGGGGGCATGTGCGTTTCCCCAAGATCGAGCTTCACGGCAAACACCAGCACTCCGGCGCAGGCACGATGGCCGAGCGCGCGGACAGTAGTGTTCTGCTCATGGATTTTATGGCAAAGGCTAGCGCAATCTTAAGACCTCTGGAGAAAAAAGGCGACCTCGTCTACACCTTCCCCATCATCCGCCAGCCAAATAAAAACAGAACCTCTGTTCCCAATTTTACGGAAATCGCTTTTGAGGCGCGGTCCAGCGATCCAGTCATCCTAAGTGCTGTTCACGAGCGAATGAGCAAGATGATTACCCGCATGTACCGGAAACCAGAGGAAGCGGTTCTAATGGACAAGTCGGTTTGCTCAAAACCCACCGTACTGTCGGCAAGTACGAATACAGGACTTTACCTGACCGTTCAGGATGTTCTTGGCTTTGATGCCCCCTTTCTACGCTCTGGCCCCGGGCACGATGTTGCGCGTCTTGTCAAATGCGGCGTTCCCTCCTCCCTCGTTCTGATCCGCCATAATGGGTTGTCGCACGAGCCGGGTGAACTCTTAGGCCGTACGCTTGAAGAAGATCCCTATCGTCCCGACGGCGATTATGCGAATGCCCTGCGCCTTGCCGCCAACATCGCCATGACGCCGCTTACGACCCTTTTTCAAGCCAGAAACGACCGCTCCGGTGGCCCCTTTGTCGCGCAGCTCCGCGCGCGTGGTGCGGTGCCAGTGTATGTGACATGATGCTTTATGTTGGGAAACGCCTTGATACCTGAAGAGAAGTGATTGCAACCAAAGAGACAACGCAAAAGGGAGAGAATAAATGGCTCATATCTTAGCATTTCCGCATGTTAATATGGCGGGTAGCTTTTCACAAATATCAAGTCAGGCAAAGCTGGCGGAAAAAGAACTAACGGGAAACAGGATCGATGCAATTGACGATCCAACCACAAGCGATTTCGCTGCATTCGGCAAGACGGTTGATGCTGTTGTATGTGATACGACCAGATTGCGGTGGCTCGATTTGTTTACAGGAGAAGCTAGCGATTACATTGCCCATCTCAGCTATGCTCCAATTATCATCGTTGGCAATTTCCTGACATGCCATCCAAGCACTCTGAAACATCTAGAAAGTGAAAACATCGTTGGCCATATTTCCGCCGAAGCTGCCTATGACCCTATGACTTGGCACCACTTGGTTGAAGTCGTCAATACAGCCAAGAAAGACTCTCCCAAAGCCCCCTGCACGCCTACCGCTCTAACCCGCGCTATGAAAAACTCATCCTCTCAGATCATTACCAAGGGCGCGCCGAAGAGGTTCTTTCTCTAGGGCATTTTCTCCTTTGTTTGGCCTGTCCCTTCGTTTCCTCAACATACTTTCCCTCGTCACCCCGGACGAGCGACACCGTGCAAGCAGCCAGCGAAAAGAAAGTGTCCCGGAGTGACGCCAACAGACCAAACGTTCGCGTGAACCTGCTCCTAGACGAGTCAGCCGCCGGCTTGGATGAATACCGTCAGTTCGTGGCGCTCCGGATTTCCGCAAGGGCGGGGGTGATGTCGGCGATCAGCTGTGTCACCTGCCAACCCGGCGGCAAGACGCGAAAGGCGCTGAGGCCCGTGCGGGCGCGGTCAAGCGCAACTTCGGCCACAACCTCGCCCGTGATCGTGGGACGATCATCAGAAAAACCATAGACAAGCGCCTGATCGCACAGCAGGTTGATAAGGCGCGGCACCCCACCCGTGAAGTAATACACGGCGGCGCAAGCAATATCGTCGAACAGCTCCGGCGCGCCGCCAACCACCGACAGGCGATGCCGAATATACCCCGCCGTTTCCGCCGCTGTGAGCGGATCAAGGTGACAATGCACAGAAATACGCTGCACAAATTGGCGAAGCTCCGGCTTCTTAAGCACTTCAAGAAGCTCCGGCTGACCAACCAGAACCATTTGTAATAATTGATCTTTTTCGTTATTCACGTTCGAGAGCATGCGCAGCTCTTCGAGTTGCTCAGCTGTCAGATTTTGCGCCTCATCGATGATAAGGACTGTGCGGCGTCCTTGCGCATACTGACGAAGCAGGTGTTCAACAAAACGGTTGTAAAGCGTCGTTTCATTGCGGTCGCCATTTTCAAGATCAAAGGCCATCGCGACCCAATCAAGAAGGCGGCCAATCGTCTTGCTGGGGTTCGTGATCACGCCCACCGCGACCTCTGGCCCGGCGCTTTTCAAGTAACGGCGCACGATGGTCGTTTTGCCCGCGCCGACATCGCCCGTAATCACGATAAACCCGGCCTCGGTCAAAATACCGTAATCAAGCAGATGGATGGCACGTTTGTGCCGCTTGCTGTGAAACAAAAACGTCGCATCAGGAAGCAGCGAGAACGGTTTTCCCGAAAGATGATAGAAACTCTCGTACATCAGCAGCAAACCCCTTAAGGCTCCTTTGGTGCGCTTTCCATAACCTATTTCCTGCCTTTTGGCTAGGAATCTTAACCTAACCGGCTTTCGCGGTACTCACGAAGGGTTCGCGCAATCGGCCTATGTTGCTCGGACAACCCAACCCAGTTTTCATCCATGACAAAAAGCTTGAGCAGCGCCATTTCCTCAATTTGCCGAACTCGTTCGCGAGAAACACAATAAATATCCGCAACACATTGAAGCGAGGCTTCTTCTTCGTCGCGCAGGTCCGGCCCTAGGCCAAGCCCCAACCGCCGCCTGACAACATCCTGTTCCTTTTCATCCAAAAGCAAAAGGAAAGAAGGCACAATCCCCCGCATTTCTTTGTGTTCCAAATGACGTTGGGGCGGATGTCCCACATCCCCCGCGAGATACTCTCCTTTTTTCTTATCATTCTCACTGGATACAGGGGATTCAAGGCTATCCTTCGCTGCGCAAATAACCTGCATTGCGGCAATGATTGTTTTTGTCTTGCGCTTACCAAGCCCCATATCTTCACAAGCCATCGTCCAGGCGATTTCTGGGGTTCCTTTGTTTTCTTTCACAAGTGCGTGGTTAAAGACGCGCGAAGCATCCGCAATTAACCCCCCACGAATTCGAATTTCATGCCCCCCTTCTGTCCCACAAAGGCGCACGTGGTTTGTAACAAAGTCCAGAACATAATTGGGCAAGGGTCCCCGCGCGTGCCGCCACCTCTCGATCCCTTCCATCGCGCCCATGTAAGCACTGTTTGCGAAGTCTTCTTGCGGTTGAACAGATGTTTGATTTGCCATAGCCCCCCTTTTCGCAATGGCCGTGGCCGCCCTGAACACAGAGCTCAAAAGTACGTGATGGATTGACGACATATGCTGGAGACAGTCTTTAATGTCCGCAGCAATTGCCAAGTCTTTTGCGCCATTATCTCGCGCCATCTTTTCTGCACAGCATTTCCAGGCCAGCTTAGATGGCCAGATTTTTTTAAGAAAAAGCTGCGCAATCTTTTTGTTTTTTGGTGGGAGCAATAGGTTGGGGTCTTTCGCTGCTTTTTTCTTAAGCTTCGCAACAAAACCATCTGCGCCCGGCGCAAGCATCGCAAGATAAGGAAAATAAGCCGGCGCAAGAAGGTTCATGACCATACGCTCCTGCAGTTTATCGAGCCTTTGGCCATACGCAACTTCTTCCGTGCGGGACAAAATTGTGTAACGTTGCGGCTGCGCGTTCTGAAGCCCTGATGAATGAGTTAAAAATGATTGTCCCTGATACATCTTCTCTGCTCCTGCGCGGCCACCATGTCCTATGCCTTCATCATTATGCTGGCAGAGGCTATTCACCCGCTTTCATTGCTCATTTCGATACGCTGATCGCCGAGCTCCATCGCGGCGCGCCTATAACATTGACCGTCGGGCCCGATTATCTTTGCCACACGCCCGCGTTTCATTTCTCCTGCCCCTTGCGGACCAACAAAACGTGCCGCGAAGTAAACTCAACGTTACGCGATCGCGCCGCTTTGCGTACTCTGCGTCGCCATGTACCACAAGATCACGGGTGGAAGCTTGGCACCAAAGTAATCCTTACCCCCACCTTATCAGCCGCCCTTCGCGAAGCCGCGTCCGTAGGCGCTTTCCTGTCAGTATGTAACGGGTGCGAATGGCACCCGTTTTGCCAAGAGCTTCTGCGAAACCGCTTTACGGGGTGTCGTTTTTTTATGAAGGAACCCTATCCTGAACCAACCTAGAGGCGGGTCGCATCACTTTGGTGTTTCTAACAGGGGGTTTAACCAAGTTCCGACGCAGTGCTTCAACGGTTCTTTGTGAAACAGGAAACTCGGCGGCATAAAGCGTCACTGGTTGATCTTTGACCATAGCTTCATCAGCGGAAATACGGCGACCACCAGCCTCTAAAAGCCGCGTAGCAAACGCCCCCACAGCGACGCGCCGGGCATAACGGTCTGATTTTAACATGCGGGGATAGGCATAAAGAGAAACAACAACTGACGTTGCGCTTGTATTGTTTTCGCTAAGTTGAAGTCTCCCATAGCGGGTGACCACACAATGTTCTGCGATTTCAGTAAGAACGTCCATTAACTGCGTTTTGCAATCCTTGGTACCTGGTTTCATGATTTTCTTCCTTTATATAACCATCTTTTGAAACGGGATATCTAGCCTCAGATGCTCTGCATAACCCGCGAAGAGGAAAAAAAACAAGCTTTCTCTTTTGCTTTCGCAAATCAGGGCCTTACTTAATTGGCCTCTATTTCGTTAATCTTTATTACCAACCCCTGTCGCTTAATAACCTTCCCCAAAAGGGTTGTAAGGGGCCAGAATCACACAGTTTTTTGACCTATTTTTGTAGTGCCGCGCAACATGAAAAAAGGTGATTAACTTATTGAAAAATTGAAAATAATGCTTGACTTTGGTGAGGCAAATTGATAGGATGTCTGACCCTTGGAAAAAAGGGTTGGTGGGATCATTTTTGGGGGAGTTGAGCGATGCGTTTAGGGGTTTCTTTTTTAACACTTTTATTCACCTTTCT
>CAYZXV010000035.1:0-10050 GCA_964482525.1 uncultured Rhodospirillaceae bacterium
TTTCATCGCTGCGTAGAGGGCGTCGATGATTTCTTTGCTGCGTTCCTTGCTTTCTCCCTTAAGATCAAATTGCGCTTCGCCAGACGCGATTTGGGACTCTGTTACCGGTTTGTCTAAGGGTAGTTCTATTATGACCACGCCGTCATTTTCGAACAGCATAGGGAAGACAAGCTTTTCTATATACGGCTCGCCCGTTTTCTTGTCGTATAAAAACGCTCCGTTTCTTTGAATGTATTTCGGAACCACGCAATAATTGCCACATTCGCGTTGAAGATTATCGACCGTTAGTTCAGGGAATTCGGGTGGCAGCGTGTTATTTGCAAGAATAACCTCTTGCGCGTTACGATACATCGTGTCCAATTCTTCTTTTGAGATTTTCTTTGCGCACGAGGCCATAAAGGGCAACGTTAGAGCCAAGGCTAAGGTGCGGAAACGGACTGAATAAGGCTTGGTCATGAAAGTGTTTCCATAAAAAATCAAAAGAGAAAAATAGCGTTAACGAATGCGTCATCGTACTGGTTAATGGGGGTTTGGTTCAACGCTTATAAATAGTTTCGTGGTGAAAAGAGGTTTTTTAACCCGCATTTTCCGGCGTTGTTAATAAAGTTCCTAACAAATCGGCGGCGAGGGCGGGGAGCGTGTCGTCTCGCGCCCCCATAATAATTAAAAGATCGCCCGCACGGGCTTCGCGGGCCATATGGGCGGCGGCGGCTTCGCGCGTCTCGGCAAGGCGCGCTTGCCCCCCCAGCGCAACAATATCGTTCACAAGATCTTGGGCCGTGACTTTGCGCGCCGTTGTGCCGCCAAGGTAGAGCGGGTTTGTGATGTAAAGCCTGTCTTGCTGCGTCAAGCCTTGCGCAAAACAAGCGGCGAGTTCTTTGCGCATCAGGTTCAGCGGCCCATAGCCATGCGGCTGAAAGAGCACCGTCACGCGCCCCCTGGGGCCAAGGCCTGCGCGATCCTGCGCCAGTTTATCAAGGGCGCTGAGCGTTGCGGCGATCTTGTCCGGGTTATGCGCAAAATCATCGATGACCAACACGCCGCGGGCTTCACCAACCAAATCCATGCGCCGTGCGATGCCAGAAAAAGCGGAAAGGGCTGCCACGGCTTCGGCAAAGGGGACGCCCGCCGCCATGGCCGCGCTGATGGCCGCGAGTGCGTTGGCTACGTTATGTCGTCCGGGCTGGGGCAGTGTCAGATAGGCGATGAGATTAGTGTCTTTACGATGGATCGTCATGCGTGTTTGAAACCCGTCGCAGACAAGATCGCTGGCCCATAGATCGGCTTGCGAGCTTTGCAGGCTGAAGGTTTTGCATTTCTCTGGCGGAAGTGTGATCGTAAGCGCAGCCGCTTCTGCATCATCGAGGTTCACGATTGAGATATCCGCGCGCCCCAGATACGCCCCAAACAAAGCGCGCAATTCATCCATGCTTTTGTGATCGAGCGAGATGTTGTTCAGAACGGCGATGGTCGGATTGTATTGCGCAATCGAGCCGTCGCTTTCATCAACCTCTGCAACAATAAGAGCCGGATCGCCTGCCACTGCGCTTGCAATGGGAAGCGAAGCGGTTTGGAAATTCTTCATGCTTGCGCCGTTGACGATCGTTGGCTTGTGGCCCGTGCTGTGGAGAATCCAGCCCAGCATGCCCGTCGTTGTCGACTTGCCGCTTGTGCCTGCGATGGCGATGCGCTCTGGCGCTTCGTTGAACAGAGAGGAGAGAAGTTGCGCGCGCGTGTAAATGGGGAGGCCAAGCTTACGTGCGGCCTGTACGTCGGGGACGCTTTCTTCAACAGCGGCGGAGACGACAAGCCCGTCAAGGGCAGGAGTGATCCCGCTGCCATCCTGAGGGAATAAAGGGATACCTTGCGCCTCGATCCATGC
Organism: uncultured Rhodospirillaceae bacterium; assembly: GCA_964482525.1. GTDB lineage: Bacteria > Pseudomonadota > Alphaproteobacteria > UBA9219 > UBA9219 > UBA8914. Next base: position 1,883 of record CAYZXV010000035.1, read on the forward strand.
AAAGCGCTCCGGCGTGCGGCCTTGGTCGCGGCCTCGGTCCGAGCCGCTGATCTTATGTCCTCGCGCCTTCATGATGAACGCAAGCGGCAACATCCCGCTGCCCCCGACAGCGCAGAAAAACAAATGGCGGGGCGGATGGGACATAGGCAGGTTCTCGGATGCTTGGATCTTAGCCGAACTCACCGGGTGGTGGGGCAACGGGCACGTTTAGATCTTCGAGCAGAAGATCTTCATTCGTCAGCTTCATCTGGCCAATGGTGAAATGTTCTGGCACGCCTGCTTCCGGATCGAAAACGTCCAGAGCATAAGGCGCAACCTTAATGTCTGTTTTAAACAGCGCATTTTTAAACACCACCGTCGCCGTCAATGTGAAGAGGTTATCTCGGCCAATGCCTTTATACGTAACGGGCATAAGTTTGGCGGCGACATCGGCCTTTTCCTTGTCCGTCGCGCTGGGGAGCCATTCGACATCTTCGGGTTTCTCCACGATGATAAAGCGCCCAAGCTGGCCGCGCACATAGTGAAAGAAAAACTTTGCGTACAGGATAATAGATTTGCGATCGATCTTGATCGGCGCTTTTTCATTAACGCTGTAAATTGGCTCGTTTGTCCAATTCATCAGGTTGAGATCGCCCTCTTTATAGAGCATATACCTCACATTTGGTGCTGGCAGAGTCATGTCCGTCAGGGCGTAAAACTTGTAATCGTCGTAAAAAGGCAGAGTCGCGACTTGGACCAGCGTTTTGTCGGCAGGCACTTTGACAGGCAGCAGATCGTGCGCAATCGTTGCCAGGAAGGACCGTGCCGCGTCCGGCGAAAGGGTTTCAAAGGTTATGTCTTTCATCTAACGACCTCACTTCTTATAAAAAGGCCCATGGACTGGCCATAGGCGGTCAGGCGAACACTATCGCTTATGGCCTCTTAGCAAATCGTTACGAGGCTTGCAAATCACTTGATGGCGTGCGTCATTTCGTTGGCCGAGCTTCGTCGATCACGAGGATGGGAATATCCTGCCGGATGGGGAAGGCCAACCCGGCTTTGTCGCTGATAAGCTCTTGGCGTTCCGGTTCATAGCGAAGCGTGGCATGCGTCAATGGGCAGACAAGGAATTCCAGCATGTTGCGCGCAATATTCGTCATGGGAACGAAACCTTTTGGTCGGAGAAGACCAAGAAAACAGAAGAAATTAAGTGGTGGACCTGATCGGGATCGAACCGACGACCTCGTCATTGCGAACGACGCGCTCTCCCAGCTGAGCTACAGGCCCACGCTTTTCCGTGGCTGGAAAGGCACCCTTTATGATCGGGGAAGGCCCCCCTGTCAAGCGTCCCTTGCGCTTCGTATCGTTAACGCTTAACTTGGGCTATCCTTGACCCATGAAAGGGGAGAATCATGTCTATTTTCCAGTCTCTTTGGAACGCTTTGCTTGATATCAGCGTGGTGATTATCGACCTCTATACATGGGTCGTGATTATTGGCGCGGTACTCAGCTGGCTTATTGCCTTTAGCGTCGTAAATCGGGGAAACCGCCTTGTCTCTACGGTGAGCGATCTGTGTTTTCGTCTTACGGAACCGGTTCTAGCCCCTATTCGGCGAAAGGTTCCTACCATTGGCGGCCTCGATCTGTCCCCGGTTGTGCTCATTCTTGGTTTGCTGTTCATCAAATACTTTCTCTTTTACGTAAAGGCCGGGCAGGCATGACGGCAAGCCTTATCGATGGTGTGGCTCTTGCCAAGCGACTGCGGCAGGGTGTGGCCTCGCATGTTGAGGACATCAAGAAGTTTTATGGCACAGAGCCAGGGCTAGCTGTCATCCTTGTAGGGGATGATCCTGCTAGCCAAGTTTATGTCAGGAATAAAGAACGGGCTTGCCAAGAATCCGGATTTCGTTCCTATAGCCATACACTTCCCGCGAGTACCTCAGAGCGTGAGCTTCTTGAACTTGTTACAGACCTCAACGCCAATCCGCAGGTCAACGGGATCCTTGTTCAACTGCCACTCCCTTCACACATTAATGAACGCACAGTGATCAACACCATTGACCCAATTAAAGATGTTGATGGGTTCCACCCCGTCAATGTTGGGCGTCTTGCTTGTGGTCTCATGAGTCTTGCGCCATGTACGCCCTCTGGATGCATGGCGCTGATCGCCGAGGTTGAAAAGAATCTGGCCGGGAAAAGGGCTCTTGTTATTGGGCGTTCGAACATTGTTGGAAAACCGATGGCGGCTTTGCTGCTTCGCGCAGATTGTACGGTTACAACAGCGCATTCAAAGACGGTTGATCTGGCAGAAGAATGTCGTCGCGCCGATATTGTGGTGGCCGCGATGGGGAAACCCGGCTTTGTCAAAGGGTCGTGGATTAAAGAAGGCGCGATCATCATTGATGTTGGTATCTCGCGCATACCCGACCCAGAAACAGGGTGTACTCGCCTTGCCGGGGATGTGGAGTTTCAGGCGGCCTGTGAACGCGCTGCCGCGATTACGCCTGTGCCTGGCGGCGTTGGGCCGATGACTATCGCGTGCCTTTTGCAAAACACACTTCAGGCGTGGATGATGCAAAACGGGTGGAGTTAAAACTTAAACAGATTTTCGGCCCCGGATTTTAGGGATTCTTTACTCTCGATCATGGTCTTGGCCCGGTCGATTTCTGCCTCAAGGGTTTCGATGTAGTCCTTTAATTCCCCGACGGACATGGTTTGCAGGTCTTTGGGGGACATAGTGGGGCGAGGTGGGTCAAGGTCATCGGTGTTGATCATGGCATTATTCCCTTTTTGCGTTCGAACAGGATAACCGTTAGACTCATTTTGTCACTCGAATCTTTTCTGATTCGTCCCCGCGAGGAACGTACCATGCCCAAACATCGTTTATTGCTTTGTGTTCTGTCATTGTGCTTGGTTGCCTCTGGCGGTTGTGCTGTCTCGCCTGACTACCCGCAGGAATCGGCCAAACAAAAAGCCAAGGCAAATCTTGCCCAGTCGGCGACAGAAAAAGAACCAGCTTCTTCCATAAAATCAGGGCTATACCCATCACGACGGGCGGAGGCCGAACCCTCATCTCCAAGCGATATTTGCGTTGGGGAATGGTGTTCGTGTGATGCCCGGTAGGGAGATCGGCGCTCCTCTATAGACCTTCTGTTTGCTAGAGCGCTGGGCAAAGAATCATCTGATCATCATCTTCTAAAATGGGTGCGTCCTTGTGGTGACAAGAGTCGCGGCTATGCCCTGACATCCATCGGTTCTATTGACTCGTATTATCCCCCTGTTACGATCCGCTGCGATTAAGAATTTCCCGATTCGCGGGCGTGTGGTTGTGCCTTTTTGAGAGACTTGGTTCTATGCAAAATATCAGCAAGAAATACATCCTTGTGAATGCACGACCCTTTTTGTTGGGATCGTGCCTTGCGTGCTTGGTCTGTGCCATGCCGACGAGTGTTTCGGCCCAACCTATTTCATCACAAAGCGTCATGAGCCCCGCTCTGCCGACTCCACAGTCAACCCACCAAGCATCTGGTACGAAAAAATGGGGCCGTGGTTTTGCTGCTGAAAGTAAAATAACTAAGCCAGAAGCATCTTCTGTAGCCTCCCAGTCTTTGCCTCCTGAGCCGAAGCCAAGCCCAGTACAAAAAAGTTTACCGACTATACCGCCGAAGGCTGTTCAGCGGAGCGTTGACAGCGCAGACCAAAATGTGAAAGCAGGAGAAACTGTTCTCAGGGCTCTTTTGGGGAGTGGCTCTATCACCAGCCCCGATTTATCTGGCACGGTTTCCTCAACAAGGGCTGATTATATGGAGCCCTTGCGCCTTGATGAGGCTGTTTCGCTTGCCTTAAAAAACAATAAAGAGATCCAGTCATTTATGGCTCGCCGTGAAAGTGCAGGGTGGGACCGGATCGGCGCCTATGCCCGGTATATTCCTTCGGTTGAATTCACGTATGCCGAGGGGGCTGAAACGTCGGAACCAGGATCCTATAACGGCCCAGACGGCTCGCGCGTGACCAAGACGACCCATCATCGCCGTGATCGCAGTTTGTTTGTTCGTCAAACGCTGCTTGATGCGGTGGTCATTGCTGAGATTATTAAGTCAGGGGATTCTGTTGCTGTCGCGGATGTCGAATTGCGTGACTCGCAAGAGCAAACATCATTTGAAACGCTCAAGGCCTTCTTCGATTTGCTTGAAGCCAGTGAGGTTGTTCGTCATACAGTCGAATATCGTTCGTATCTTGAGGACCTCCTTCGTCGTATGCGGGTTCGTGTCGAAGGCGGGGCCGCGACGGCAGCTGATTTGGATCGTATCGAAGGCCGTATTCTCACCGCAGAGTCAGCACAGCTTCAAGCTCTCAGTAAATATGGGTTAACACTTTCCGAGTTGAAGCGATTGACCGGCGTAGCGCCAGCGCAATTTGCTTTACCCACGCGTTTGGTTCCTTCCGTCCCTTCCTCGCCGCAAGAGGCTCTGGCCCTTGCGGTCAAGGCAAACCCGTCTTATCAAGCCAGCCTCAAACGTATTGATGTAGCGCAAGGAGATAGAAACCGTTTCTTTGCGGATGCCGTGCCTCGCCTTTCAGCAGAGATGTCGAGCGTTTATAATTACAATGCGGGAGGCGCCGCCCATGGTGACCCGATTGATGGGGTTTATCCAAACCAAAAAGACACCAGGTTTATGTTGGTCGCTCGTTGGAACCTGAATGCCGGGACCGCTGTTTCTTCCGGCATGTCCGGGGTCGCAAAAGTTCGGGAAATGAAGTTTAAGTCCCAAGATGTTCTTTCACGGATTGAGGAGGGGGTTTGGACCAGCTATGAAGCGCTCACTGCGGCCAGAAGACGCATCACAATTAACACAAAGACGTTTGAGGCGAACAAGCGCGTGGTGCGTGATCTTGAGGAGCAGGTTCTGCTTAATGATAAATCGCTGTTTGAGCTTCTCGATGCTCATGATCGATACTATGCGTCGCGGGTCGAGCTTGTTAAGGCGGTGTTTGCTGAAGCGCATGCGGCGTATCAGATCCGCTCTCATATCGGCGAAGTAACTGGTGCCGTGATTGAGAGTGCACCGTCTGGCAGCAAGGCGGGAACTTGATATGGAAAGCGCGAAAGAACAAAACTATTGGCCCGCGTTTGTTGATGCCCTTAGTAATGTCGTTTTGACCCTTGTGTTCGTTCTGGTTGTCTTTGTGTTCGCGCTCGTTTTGAGTTCGAATAAGGTAGAAAAACGGGCACAGGAACTAATTCAGGCTGCCGAAGAACGTGCTGCAGAAAACGATGTTTCTCCGCAGGTCAAGATCATGACCTTGCGCACCGAACTTCGGAACGCAAAGAGTGAAATTGAGACACTTAAAGAAATCCTGAAGCAGAAGGAAGCAGAAAGCCCACCGGTAGATGTTCAGGTAGAGGCTCAAAAAGAGCTGATAATCAAAGGGGCCGGCATCATCAGTCAGGAAAAAGGAAAAATTATCATTCATTATCCAAAGGCCGTTGCCGATTTGGATGAAAAAAGCGTTCGAGAGCTTGATAAAGTTATTGAGGGCTTTGGGGGCAAGGTTGTTGATGGGCCGCTGGTGATGGTTTCGTATGTTGGCCAAGAATCTTATAGCGCAGGGCGCCGGCTCGCTTACTACCGCGCTGTAGGGATGAAGAATTATTTGGTCACCAAATTTGGCGTAAAGGCAGAAAATATTCGCAGCAAGATTCTTGAACCGACGGAACCGCAAAATGGACGCATTGAGATCCTTTTTGATTGATGACGCCGCCGTCATGGTTGGGCGAAAAAAGTTGGAAAGAACGAGTTTCTTCCTAGGGCTCATGGCTGTCTTTCTTGTGGGTTCTGTGGGGTGGGCGGGTGTATTCGAAATTGATCGCGTTGTGCGTGCAGAGGGCAAAATAATTCCCTTGGGTCGTTCAAGACCCATTCAGCACCTTGAGGGCGGCATCGTCTCGACCTTGGACACGGCGGAGGGACTCTGGGTTAAAAAAGGCGACTTGCTATTGACCATCGATGCGACCTCGGCTGGAGCCAGTTTGAATGAAAACAAAGTGAAGCTTGTTGCGCTTCGCGCCAAGGCCGCGCGATTGAAGGCCGAGGCGGATGGGACGGCTCAAATATCTTTTTCGGAAGAGGTAACAAGCGAAGTTGTTCAGGGTGAGGAACAAAGGCTTTTTCGCGCCAGAAAACATAAACTGGAACAAGATTTGCGCGTCCATCAAGAGACCATTCGTGAACATATGGCTGGGTTGTTAGAAGTCGAAAGCCGCCGAAAAAAGCTTGAAGGCGAATTGACCATCGCGCAAAAGCGTTCGGCGCTTTTGGATGCGATGGCGGCACGACGAGCGGCTTCCCAGATGGAGTTATTAGAGGCGCAAAGCCGCGAAAAACGGCTTGAAACCGAGATCAAGGATGCAGAGGCCTCCATTCCCCGCTTAAAGGCCTCTCTGGCAACAGAACAGGCGCGTGTGGCCTCTGCCCAGGCCGATTTTCGTACGCAGGCGCAAGAGGAGTTGGTCGAGGTTTCAGCGGAAATCGACCGTCTTTCTCAACTTTCAACGGCGGCAGAGGATCGAGTGCGTCGCACAGAAATTCGCGCGCCGATCGACGGCGTCATAAATCGAATGAGTGTTGCGACGGTTGGCGAAGTCGTCAAACCAGGCGAGGCCGTTATTGAGCTGACCCCCGGCTCCGAAGATGTTTTGATCGAGGCGCGAGTCCAGCCAAAGGATCGGGGCGATCTGCAACCAGGTATTCCGGCAAAGGTGCGTGTATCGGCCTACGATGTGGGTAAGTTTGGTGTCTTGTCCGGTAAGCTTCAGGATGTCAGCGCCGATACGATGCAAGATTCCGAGAAAACACCCTATTACCGAGCAAAGATTCTTATTGAGCGCCTGCCGCCTGCGTTTGAGGGTCACCCTATTCTTCCCGGAATGACCGTTGCCGCAGATCTTGTTATCGGACAACGCACCATCTTAAGCCATCTTCTTTCTCCATTAAGTAAGTTCACCACCAGCATGTTCAGGGATACGCGATGAAAAAGCCAAATACTTTCGTTAAACACGATCTTCCGGTTCTCGCGAAAATGTTCCTACCGGCATTGTGTATCATCCTTGTTTCTTTTCATTATCACGAGTTCGTTTTGAACGCGATCTTGGCAAATAAAGCCATTAACCTGACCATTATTGGTGTTGCGACTTATGGGATCGTTATTATCTACATGCGCTTGTTGTGTATGCAACGCGATATGCGTGGGTTGGATCGCTTTAATCGTGAGGCCCAAGCGGGCGAAGGTATGAAGAGCCTTTTGGATAAGCCTTGGCTTAAAGGTGTGTCCATTCGCCATTACCTTGAAAATCTTGCCCATACGGAAGGAACTTTAACATCCCAATTTGATCAAGAAGCTATTCAAAACGAACTTGAGGCACTTGTTGAGGAATATAACAGCAAGATGGAACTGCCCCAATTCCTTGTCGGCTTCATGGTTGCCATGGGGCTTTTGGGAACGTTTATCGGCTTATTAGAGACCTTGACCGGTATTTCCGGGATGCTCGATGGTATCAGTGGTCATGGCGAAAATATTCAAGAAGAGTTTATTAAATTAGTCGCAGAACTTCGTAAACCGCTCGCGGGGATGGGGATTGCCTTTTCTGCTTCCATGTTCGGGTTGGTTACAAGCCTCATGCTTGCGCTCATGATGATTATGCTTCGGCGGTATATGAGCCGGGTGATGGAAAAGGCGCGCAACGTTATGCATACCTTGCTGACCCGCATTAAAACTGACCCTGGCTCTGGGCGCGACCCGATGCTTATGCGGATTGCTATGAATCATTCGTCTTTGCCCGCGCCGTCAGAGTTTGATGAAGGCCTTGGCGCGCCTGAAGCGAAAGAGGTTAACCCTGTTAAGGAGCCTACGGCGCAGACTCCGCAGGTTGTTCAGCCGGGCGTTTTTGATGAGTTGATCCAGAATATCGAGCTTTTAGTAAAAGTTATTGAAAACCAGCAGACTAGCATGCTGGCTCGCCCTGCGGCCCCAGCGGGTGGGGGTGGTCTCAATGCTGATTTCACACCAAAGCTTATCGCTGTTAACGAAGATATGCTGCATGAAGTTAGGACCGTCTCATCGACCTATGAAGAGGGCCAGCGCATGCTCCAGAAGATCGCTGGCAGTTTAATTCAAATAGATCAGGCGCT
>CAYZXV010000036.1:0-9864 GCA_964482525.1 uncultured Rhodospirillaceae bacterium
CCCGGCCATTTTCTTACCCTTGAACACGCGGCCCGGATCTTGGCGTTGACCGGTTGACCCATGCGAGCGGTGCGTAACGGACACGCCGTGCGTCGCACGAAGGCCGTGGAAGTTGTGACGCTTCATAACACCGGCAAAACCCTTACCGATCGAGGTCGCGGTGACGTCAACAAATTGACCCGCGATGAAATGCTCAACCGTGAGTTCAGCGCCGACATCAAGCACGGCATCATCCGAAACGCGGAATTCGACCACGTCAGCCTTAGGCTCGACCTTGGCGGCGGCGAACTGGCCACGCAAAGGCTTTGTCACATTCTTGACCTTCGCCTTGCCGGCGCCAAGCTGCAGCGCGACATAGCCGTTCTTTTCGGCGGTGCGAACGCCCACAACCTGACAGCCGTCGAGTTGCAAGAGCGTCACGGGCACATGCTTGCCGGTTTCGTCGAACAGGCGGGTCATGCCGACCTTGGTGGCCAGAAGGCCCGTCCGTTTTGATGTCGCTTTCGTCATCTGTCTTCTCTCTTCCTCTATTCGCTTCGTTCGCACTGTAAACTATGTTTTATAAACAGTGCGTTGCGATCTAAACTTAAACTCGAATCTCAACATCCACACCGGCGGCCAAGTCAATCTTTGACAGCGCGTCGATCGTCTGGGGTGTGGGGTCCAGAATATCGAGCAAGCGGCGATGCGTACGCACTTCGTACTGGTCACGCGACTTCTTATCGACGTGAGGGCCGCGATTGACCGTGAAAACCTCGCGCCATGTGGGCAGCGGGATCGGGCCGCGAACGCGTGCGCCGGTGCGCTTGGCGGTGCTGATGATCTCGCCGACCGATTGATCGAGCGTGCGATGATCAAACGCCTTAAGGCGAATGCGTATCGATTGCGTGTCCATATCTTTCACCAAATCCTTTGTGTCTTTCTCTTCAGGCCTTTCGGCCCTGTCTTTGCGAAACTATGGGAGGTCCGGACGGCGAGCGTCGCCGCCCGGAAGATCCCTTCATTTGCTTATTGATCCAACGCTTACTGGACCACCTTCGCGACGACGCCGGCGCCAACGGTACGGCCACCTTCGCGGATAGCGAAGCGGAGACCTTCATCCATAGCGATCGGAGCGATCAAGGTGATTTCGACCGAGATGTTGTCGCCAGGCATGACCATTTCGGTGCCAGCCGGCAACGTCACTTCACCCGTCACGTCCGTCGTGCGGAAGTAGAACTGCGGACGATAGTTGGAGAAGAACGGCGTATGACGGCCACCTTCGTCCTTCGTGAGGATGTAGCACTCAGCCTTGAACTTCGTGTGCGGCGTGATGGAGCCGGGCTTCGCCAAAACTTGGCCACGCTCGACTTCTTCGCGCTTCGTGCCGCGCAGCAGGGCGCCGATGTTGTCGCCAGCCTGACCTTGGTCAAGCAGCTTGCGGAACATTTCAACGCCGGTCACGACGGTCTTTTGCGTGGCCTTCAGGCCGACGATTTCGACTTCTTCGTTGACCTTGATGATGCCGCGTTCGACGCGACCCGTGACAACCGTACCACGGCCAGAGATCGAGAACACATCTTCGATCGGCATAATGAACGCGCCGTCGATGGGGCGTTCGGGCGTTGGGATAAAGCTGTCAACGGCTTCCATCAGCTTGTCGATCGCTTGGTTGCCGAGTTCTTCGCTTGAGTTTTCCAAGCAAGCCAAGGCGGAACCGCGAACGATCGGGGTCTTGTCGCCAGGGAAGTTGTACTTGGTCAGCAGATCACGGATTTCCATTTCGACCAGTTCGGCGAGTTCGGGATCGGCCATGTCCATCTTGTTCATGAAGACGACGATTGACGGAACGCCAACCTGACGGGCGAGCAGGATGTGCTCACGTGTCTGGGGCATCGGGCCGTCAGCGGCGGAAACGACGAGGATCGCGCCGTCCATCTGGGCCGCGCCGGTGATCATGTTCTTGACGTAGTCGGCGTGGCCGGGGCAGTCAACGTGGGCATAGTGGCGGTTGGCTGTTTCATATTCGACGTGTGCTGTCGAAATCGTGATGCCACGCGCGCGTTCTTCGGGCGCTGCGTCGATTTGGTCATACGCCTTAAACTCGGCGCCGCCCTTTTCGGCCAGACGCTTCGTGATCGCCGCCGTGAGCGTCGTCTTACCATGGTCGACGTGACCGATGGTGCCGATGTTCACGTGTGGTTTTGTACGTTCAAACTTTGCCTTTGCCATTTCACTCTCCGTTGGTTGAAGGACTTCTTAACTTAACCTAAACTCTAAACACTCATCACAAACCGACAGAACTTACCCCGCCAGCTTCGCTTTAACCTCTGCCGCCACGTTTGACGGGACCTGCTCATAGTGATCGAACTCCATCGTGAACAGAGCGCGGCCCTGTGTCATCGAACGCAGACGGTTCACATAACCAAACATCGTTGCCAAAGGCACCATCGCGTTCACGACGCTCGCGTTGCCGCGTGTGTCCATGCCCGAGATCTGACCGCGACGGCTGTTCAAATCGCCGATCACGTCGCCCATGTAATCTTCCGGCGTCACGACTTCGACCTTCATGATCGGTTCGAGCAGCACAGGGCCAGCCTTCTGCATGCCTTCTTTGAAAGCAGCGCGGGCGGCGATTTCGAACGCGAGCGCCGACGAGTCAACATCGTGATACGCGCCGTCCGTTAGGGTCGCCTTAAAGTCGATGGTCGGGAACCCGGCCATCACACCGTTATCCAGCGATGCCGCGAGGCCTTTTTCAACGCCGGGGATGTATTCCTTGGGCACCGAACCGCCAACAATCTTCGACTCGAACAAATAGCCAAAACCGGGCTCTTGAGGTTCGAACTCGATGATGACGCGGGCAAACTGACCCGAACCGCCGGACTGCTTTTTATGCGTGTAGTCGACAACGGCCTTCTTCGTGATCGTTTCGCGGTACGCAACCTGCGGATCGCCAACGACAACTTCACAGTTGTAGGGCGCGCGGCGCAGGATATCGACCTTGATTTCAAGGTGAAGTTCGCCCATGCCCTTGATCACCGTTTGGCCCGTTTCATGATTGACGGCCAGACGGAAGCTTGGATCTTCCTGCGCAAGGCGCAGAAGCGCGTTCGTCATCTTGTCCTGATCCGCCTTCGCCTTGGGCTCAATCGCCATTTCGATAACGGGATCGGGGAATTCCATCTTTTCAAGGACGATTTGCTTTGCGGTGTCGCACAGCGTGTCGCCGGTCTTGGTTTCCTTGAGCGACGCGAGCGCGACGATGTCGCCTGCATGCGCTTCCTTGATTTCTTCGCGGGTGTTCGCATGCATCAGAAGCATACGGCCAATACGTTCGCGGTTGCCGTTGATGCTGTTTTGCACATAGCTCCCGGCCGTCAGCACGCCCGAATAAACGCGCGTAAAGGTGAGCGAGCCGACGAACGGATCGGTCATGATCTTGAACGCAAGAGCCGAGAGCGGTTCGCTGTCGGAAGGCTTGCGGGTCATGGGTTCGTGGTTGTCGACGTTAAAGCCATGCACTTCGCCGATATCGACGGGGGACGGCAGGTAATCAACAACCGCATCAAGCATGGGCTGCACGCCCTTATTCTTGAACGCGGAGCCAAGGAGAACCGGCACAAACTTCATGCCGATGGTGCCCTTGCGGATGCAGGCATCCAAGACTTCCAAAGAAGGCTCTTCGCCGTTCAAATAGGCTTCCATCGCCGCATCGTCGACTTCGACGGCGGTTTCGATCATCGCCTTGCGATATTCAAGCGCCTGATCCATCAGATCGGCGGGAATTTCTTCGTCGTGGAACTTCGCGCCGAGCGCTTCGTTTTCCCAGATCACGGCCTTCATGCGACGCAAATCAATGACGCCTTTGAAATCAGACTCGCCGCCAACGGGCAATTGGATCACGAGCACGTTCGCGCCCAAACGATCCTTCACCATGTCGACGCAGCGGAAGAAGTTCGCGCCGGTTCGGTCCATCTTGTTGACGAACACCATACGAGGGACGTGATACTTGTCGCCTTGACGCCAGACGGTTTCGGTCTGAGGCTCGACGCCCGCGACGGCGTCAAGAACGGTCACCGCGCCGTCGAGGACGCGAAGCGAACGCTCAACCTCGATCGTGAAGTCAACGTGTCCGGGGGTGTCGATAATATTGATGCGATGATCATTCCAGAAGGTGGTCGTGGCCGCCGACGTGATCGTGATGCCGCGCTCTTGCTCCTGTTCCATCCAGTCCATGGTGGCGGTGCCTTCGTGCACTTCGCCGATCTTATAGGACTTGCCGGTGTAATACAGGATGCGCTCGGTCGTCGTCGTTTTACCAGCATCAATGTGCGCCATGATGCCGATATTGCGATACTTCTCGATTGCGTGTGAACGTGCCATGGAACCCGTTTCCTCTTACCAACGATAATGTGAGAAGGCTTTGTTCGCCTCGGCCATGCGGTGCGTGTCTTCACGCTTCTTGATCGCAGCGCCGTTATCGCCAAACGCGGCCAAAAGCTCCGCAGCCAAACGCTCGGTCATCGTGTTTTCGCCGCGCGCGCGCGCCGCCGAGATGATCCAACGCATCGCAAGCGCAATGCCGCGATCGGGACGGACTTCGACAGGCACCTGATAGGTCGCACCGCCGACACGGCGTGAGCGAACTTCAAGATGCGGACGAACCTTGTCGAGAGCTTGCTTGAACACTTCAAGCGCGCCAGCCTTCGACTTCTTTTGAATGATTTCAAACGCGCCATAGACGATCTGTTCGGCAACAGACTTCTTGCCGTCGAACATCAGGACGTTCATGAATTTCGTGATGAGAATTTCGCCGAACTTCGGATCGGCAAGAACTTCTCTTTTAGCTGCTTTACGACGACGTGCCATAATTGGGTCCCCTTATTTCGGTCTCTTGGCGCCATAAAGCGAACGGCGCTTTTTGCGGTCCTTCACGCCTTGCGTATCAAGCGTGCCGCGAATGATGTGATAACGAACGCCCGGCAAGTCCTTCACACGGCCGCCACGGATCATGACGACGCTGTGTTCTTGCAGGTTGTGCCCCTCGCCGGGGATATAGCAAATGACCTCGTGCCCATTGGTGAGGCGAACGCGCGCAACTTTCCGAAGCGCTGAGTTCGGCTTTTTCGGCGTGGTCGTATAAACACGGGTGCAGACGCCGCGTTTTTGCGGGCTCTTCTTCGCGTTCTTTTTCGCGCTTTGCACGAGCGCAGGAACCTTGTCGCGATACGTGCTCTTTTGGCGTTTCTTGCGCACCAATTGGTTGATCGTAGGCATCCGTTCTCCGTCTCTTTTGACTCTTCATGTTTCGGCTAGGGCCGAGAAAACAGCAAAACCACAACAGAGCGTTTTCACTGCTCCGTGTGGAAACCTGACCTTACACCGCGCGACCTGCGAACGAACTGCGTTCGCTTTTGGATCACCGCCGGCTATGTAACTTTCGCAACATTCAAAACCTCGTTTAGACCGCGCCACTTTGGAAGATTCGCGCCGGACAAGCCGACTGATTTCCTTAGTGTTTCGAGAGACTTGCGTCCCTCGCCTCCGTGCGGGTCTACCACCGATTTCGCAAAGGCAGGCGCATACTTAGGGAAAACCGCGCGCCGCGTCAAGCACTGATTAAAGGTTTCTAAATATTTTTAGGGTCCAGGGGCGTGGGCCGTGGGTCGAGAAGGCACAAAAGGCCTTGCCTGATATTTTTCATTTATCCCTCCTGTTGATCGACCCCGCCCCTAACCCCTCCCCAAGGGGAGGGGGATGCCACCGCATTTGTGGAAAGTGAGTCTTTTACATGTTGAAATTTCAACAGAACTCTTGCCGCGATACAGCACGAATCCCCCGCCCCTTGGGGAGGGGGATGCCACCGCATTTGTGGAAAGTGAGTCTTTTACATGTTGAAATTTCAACAAAAATCTGGCCGCGATACAGCACGAATCTCCCTCCCCTTGGGGAGGGGTTAGGGGCGGGGTTAGTGCAGTAATACAAACACAAAACAATTTATTACGTCACTTACCGTTAGACTTCATTGCCCTAGACCCTAAACGCAAAAAAGGCCGCCTTTCGGCAGCCCATGACATTCAATCAACTGATATCTATTATTAATACAAAATGAGTTTGACTAAGACAGCTCATTCTGGACGCAGAAAGGCTTAAGTTGTCAATACCCTAAAACGCGAACCCCGTCAAGAAAAATCGTTACGCTTTTTTAATTATTTTTATGATTCATTACATATCAATATGTTATTAAAGTGACCACACAAAGAAACAGGTCAAGAAATCTGTGTGAGAGCGATTTTGTTAAGAATTCAACCCCTTCAAAAGGGCCTGCAAACACAAAAGTTTTGAAGAGATTAAATATATTCCGTCATTGCGAGGAGGCGCTTTGCGCCGACGCGGCAATCCATCTGACGTGTCGGAAACACAAACCAACCTGGGTTCTTTCGCGCCATGGATTGCTTCGTCCCCCGCACCGGATGCGGGGTCCTCACAATGACGTGATTTATTTGGATTCGCTATGGATTCCGGTCAAACTTCCTCTGGACCCCGGATCTTCGCGACGCGTCTTGCGACGCGCCGCTCGTCCTGGGTGACGAGAAAAGCCCCCCCTCACCCAGCCCCATAATGAAAGCAAAATAACTTTTGACACACAAACGCAGGCTTATGGTTAACGTTTTCTCAAACAATCCGCCCCATTTTTGACTCTTTTCGTTTGCGTATCCCTTTTCAACTTGCTAGATATCAAAGATACATTGATTCCAACAAGGCTTTTCCAAAGGCCAAGCACAAGGATACTTGCCCATGAACTTCGCGAAATCTCTTCTGGTTTTGACCGCCGTTTTCGGCGTGGCTTTTTCCTCGCCAGCAATGGCAACGGCCCTGCCAACCTCTTATCTTCCCTACCTTGGCAATCTGACCTATGGCAGCGAAGGTTATGTGGACACGCTGGCCTCTTTTGATGTTACGGGCGACGGCGCCGCAGACACGCTGCGTGGCTTTGCCTATGGCACGATCCCAACCAACAGCAAGATTACCTTCACCTATACTTTCTCGAGTCCTTTGTATTCGACGGATTATTTGTCGACGGGGACTTATTCTCTTGGTAATGGCTCCTACTACCAATCATCGTCAAACGGCGTGAACGCTTTTTACGCGGCAACTGGGCTTCCCTTCTTCCCAGTTTCGGTGACGCCAATCGATCCGAGCAATATGCCCGTTTTGGCCGAAGCTGATTTCAAGGGTGCACAAACGAGCGTACTGAACCTCGCCGCTGGTGCCGCAAGCTTCTCCACCTTCTTCCTTGGCGCCCTTGACGGCAGAACGCTTGACAGCGTTCATTACATCGTCTCGGCGGTTCCGCTTCCGGCTGCGCTGCCGCTCTTTGGCCTTGGCCTTGTCGGCATGGCTGCCTACAGCCGCCGCAAGAAGGTTGCGTAAGCGACCTTCGCGAAAGCGATCAAATAAAAAACGCCGGGACATTTCTCCCGGCGTTTTTTTATGAACTGTAAGGTATGGAGACAAGGACACAATAAAATTTTTAAAAACGCCATCCTGTTTTGTGGCTGTTTTTTGAATTTTTTTATTGGCTCCCCATTGCCGGTTAGATCAAGAAAGAAACCCCGCCCCTAACCCCTCCCCAAGGGGAGGGGGACACCTGCATTATTGCGGACAGAACGGTTCAAAAATTTTAAACGTAAAAGAGATTTGTTTTTAACAATACCGCATAATCCCCCTCCCCTAGGGAAGGGGGACACCTGCATTATTGCGGACAGAACGGTTCAAAAATTTTAAACGTAAAAGAGATTTGTTTTCAACAATACCGGCATAATCCCCCTCTCCCATCTTTAATAAATAGGTGGGAGGGGTTAGGGGCGTGGTGCGTAAAATTTATTCCACACTTAGATCATGCAGAACATTAGACACCTCTTGCCCGAAAGTCTTCCTATCTGCGACACACAGCAAGCGCAGGCGTCATTTTCTTTTCAACCCATTCGTCAACGCCGCCGGGGCGTGCTTCTTTGACATAGGCAGTGTAATGATCAGGAGTCAGCGGTCCGCCATTGCTGTCATTGCGAATAACGACGACGGTTCTATCGGCACTTATGCATTGACGGTTGAGTAAAGTGCTGGCGGTCCCGTTTTCACCATACCCGAAAAGCCATTCCTGATAAGCGTTGGATTCCAGCGCCCGCGTCTCCCCCGCCAAAATGCGATTGGTTGCCCGCCACTCGGTCACACGCTCAGCCGTATACTTGGTCATTGGCAGGTTGCTGTCTGCCGCCGCAAGAAGGCAAGCGCCAAGGACGATCAGCCCTCCTGTCCCAAGATCAAAACATCTATCCCCAAACAACCTTGCTTGTATGGGACGCATCTTATCGGAATAAATGGAAGCAAGAAACGCGCTTGTGGTCAGGGCACAAAGACCGGGTAAAAGCCCAAAGGAAAACCCAACAGCCGACGCGCCAAGAATCAGGGGAACACCGACAAGCACATCCCTATGATCGCGGCCCCACAAAACGCTCGCATCCCACAGACGCCTAGCTTTCGAAAGCTCGCGCCCCACCTGGTTGAATGATGTCTCTTCGCGTGGGATGGTGACCTGTCGCTCCATATGATTTCTCCCCTATGACATTCTCAAGAAGCCCTAAATGTAGCGGTATTATTCTTTTGCCGCAACGATATTTGCAGCATTATGTGCTGCCTTCTGACTTCCGTCGCACGATGCGGTATAACGGATACCATGGATCGATTCGTGGGCAAATTTGTGGGCTTCGTCTTGGGCTTCGCCATCGGGGGATGGCTTGGGGCAGCGATTGGCTTTCTGCTCGGCCATCTGCATGATTGGGAAGGCCAACCTCGCGAGCCAGGTCAGGGACGACGCGGTGAGGGATATTTCCCAGATTTTGACATCGACCGGAATAAAGCCACCGCCTTTTCGGTGAGTGTCATCGTCTTGGGCGCAAAACTGGCCAAAGTCGATGGCCCCGTGACGCCAACAGAAATCCTCGCCTTTCGCGAGTCTTTTCGCACAGAGCCCTATCAACTTAAGGAAGTTGGCCGCCTGTTTGACATGGCGCGAAGCTCAAGCGAAGGGTACGAAGCGCACGCCATGCGCCTTTCCCACCTTTTCATGGGCGAGCCCGCCATCCTGGAGCAAATTTTGGAAGGTCTGTTTCGTGTTGCCAAAGCGGATACGGCCTATCTCGCGCGATCAGAAATGATTTTTTTGCGCCGCGTGGCCGTGATTTTCGGCATTTCCGAAGAAGAGTTTTCCCACATTGCGAGTCAGGCGGGGGTCTATATAACCAACGCGGCCCAGCAAGCCCCGCGCCGCGAGAGGCCTTTTGACGTGTTGGGCTTGCCAAACACGGCCAGTGATGATGTGATAAAGCGTACCTATCGTGCCCTAATCCGCAAACACCACCCCGACAAACTTCAAGCGGCGGGTCTGCCCCCCGCAACTGTGGCCGAGGCGACCGAGAAAATGAAAAGGATCAACGCCGCCTATGCCGAGATTTGTAAAGCGAGGAACATTAAATGAAATGGGTCCCCTCCCCTAATTTCAATGAACGGAAAGACGCTATCGCCTATGTCGTTCTGCATTATACCGGAATGATCGACTGCGCGACAGCGATCGCAAAATTATGCGACCCCACGGCACAAGTCAGCGCGCATTACGTGATCGAAGAAGACGGGGGACAAATCCAACTTGTGCGCGAGGAAGATCGCGCATGGCATGCGGGAAAAAGCTATTGGCGCGGCGCGCGTGATCTTAACAGCTTATCCATCGGGATCGAGCTTGTTAACCCCGGTCACGCTCTTGGCTATCGCCCCTTCCCTGAGGAACAGATCGCAAGCCTTGAATCGTTGTTAGGCGACCTTTTT
>CAYZXV010000037.1:0-9775 GCA_964482525.1 uncultured Rhodospirillaceae bacterium
AAGTTGTTTTGAATAAAGGATTGCCTTTTGACGTGCGTTTGCCCAACAAGGTGACACGGCAAGCTATCGACGAAGTCAAAACTCGCAAAGGCAAACGATATAAGACATCCCAAGAAATGATGGATGACATCGTGTCGTGAAAACGCTTTTTGCTTCAAACACGTTTAAGAAAGACCTTAAACGAGCCGTCAAGCGTGGCCGGTCTTTAAAAAAGCTTCAGGTTGTTCTTGACTTGCTTCTCGAAGAGCAAGCTTTGCCGCCAAGGTGCAGACTCCATCGTCTCTCTGGCGATTATGACGATTTATGGGAATGCCACATCGAGCCAGATTGGCTTCTGGTTTTTGACAGTACCAACACAGAAATCCGTCTATATCGCACCGGAACGCATGCCGATTTGTTCGGCTAGTCCTTGTTCTACCGATCATCCATTTTGAGAGCGGCGATAAAGGCCGATTGCGGGATTTCGACCTGCCCGAACTGGCGCATGCGCTTTTTGCCCTCTTTTTGCTTGTCGAGGAGCTTGCGTTTGCGGCTGATGTCGCCGCCATAGCATTTCGCCGTCACGTCTTTACGCATGGCTGAGATGGTTTCACGCGCAATGATCCGTCCGCCAATGGCGGCCTGAACCGCGATTTTGAACAACTGCTTGGGGATCAATTCCTTGAGGCGTTCGCACAGCATCCGCCCCCTCTTCTCCGCGACCGCGCGGTTGACGATGCAAGCCAGCGCATCGACGGGTTCGGCATTGACGAGAATGTTCATCAACACCAAATCGCCCTCGCGATATTGGTCGAGCACATAGTCAAAGCTCGCATAGCCGCGCGAGATGGATTTGAGGCGATCATAAAAATCGAACACGACTTCATTGAGCGGCAGCAAGTAGACCGCCATCGCACGCGACCCGACATAGGTCAGCTCGATCTGCTCGCCGCGCCGGTCATTGCACAGGGTCAAAATGCTGCCCAGATATTCGTCGGGCGTCATGATCGTCGCCTTGATCCACGGCTCTTCGATATGGTCGATCCGAACCGGGTCCGGCATATCGACCGGGTTGTGCAGATGGATCATCGTGCCGTCGGTTTTGTAAATATGATAAATGACCGATGGCGCGGTGGTGATAAGGTTCAAGTTGAACTCGCGCTCAAGGCGCTCTTGAATAATCTCAAGGTGCAGCAAGCCCAAAAAGCCGCAGCGGAAGCCAAAGCCAAGGGCAACAGAGCTTTCGGCCTCGAACTGGAAGCTCGCATCATTGAGGGCCAGTTTGCCCAAAGACTCGCGCAGATGTTCGAACTCGGCGGCGTCAACGGGGAATAGACCGCAGAAAACGACAGGGATCGACGGCTTAAACCCGGCCAGAGGTGTTTCGGCAGGCTTGCGTTCATCTGTGATCGTGTCACCAACTTTGGTGTCGCTGATTTGTTTGATCGCGGCCGTGATAAAACCAACTTCGCCGGGGCCAAGCTCATCGATCTCAACCTTTTTGGGCGTAAAGATACCCACGCGATCAATTTCGCGCGCGGCGCCCGTAGCCATAAAGCGGACCTTTTGTCCCTTGCGGATCGTGCCATCGACCACGCGGACCAAAACCACAACGCCAAGATAAGAGTCATACCAGCTGTCAACCAGCAAGGCTTTAAGCGGCGCAGTCGCATCACCTTTGGGCGCGGGAAGACGTTGGACAATGGCTTCCAGTACATCACCAATGCCAAGGCCTGTTTTGGCAGAAATGGGCACGGCGTCCGAGGCGTCGAGACCGATCACATCTTCGATCTGTTGTTTAACGCGATCAGGCTCTGCGGCTGGAAGATCGATTTTGTTGAGGACTGGAATGATCTCGTGGTTGTTTTCGAGCGCTTGGTAGACGTTGGCGAGCGTTTGGGCCTCAACGCCTTGCGAGGCGTCGACGACAAGAATAGATCCTTCGCAAGCAGCAAGCGACCGACTGACTTCATAGGCAAAATCCACATGGCCCGGCGTGTCCATCAGGTTGAGCTGATACGTCACGCCATCTTTGGCCGTATAGGCTAACCGAACAGTTTGCGATTTGATCGTGATGCCGCGCTCGCGCTCGATATCCATGTTATCGAGGATCTGTTCCTTCATCTCGCGCAGCTCTAGCCCGCCGCAGGATTGAATCAAGCGGTCGGCGAGCGTGGATTTGCCATGGTCGATATGAGCGATAATGGCAAAGTTGCGAATGGTGTTCAGCGGCGTCATGGGCTTGTGTATCCTGAAATAACTTCAGCCGCACAGAAACCAGAAATTTGAGCTAAAGACAAGCTTTTAAAGAGACCCTAGCAAAAACGCCGCCCGGTAAGGGGCGGCGTTCTTGGTTGCTTTGAAAGCGATCTTCGAAGGGTTACTTCTGAAGGACGATTTCAGCGCGGCGGTTTTGGGCCTCGCGGACATTGTCTGCCGTCGGGACCATCAGGCTACGCTTGCCTGCGCCGCTGGTCATAATTTGCTCGCCTGGTACGCCAAGGCGGGCGAACTCGGCCTTCACGACGCTCGCGCGGCGCTCAGAGAGCTTCTGGTTGTACTTGGCCGTGCCCATCGTATCCGTGTGGCCGGTTACGACGAGGCGGATATACTTGCCGCTCTTAAAGTCTTCGGCGGCGGCTTCGATGATCCGCTTGGCTTCGGGGGTCAGTGTTGACTTATCGAAGTCAAAGAAGACGATGTAGCTCTGGGGAACCGGAGCAACTACAGGGGCTTCGACTTGCGGTACGGCCGGAACCGGGGCAGCGGCAGGAACTGGCGCCGCCGGGGCTTTCGGCTTCGCAAAGACGTAACGGATACCCATCATCAGATTGTGCGAGCTGTTTTCCAGTTCGCCGTCAACATTGGCGATGTTGGTGCCAAAATCGACGTCGGGGGTCGCAAAGTAGCGATAATCGATGGTGAAGTCCCAGCTTCCTTCCAAATCGATTGAAGCGCCAACGATGCCTTGGTAAGCGAAGGCCGTTTGGTCGTCGTTGAGTGTCGCGCCATTGACGGTGCGGATATTATCGGCATCGACAATCGCACCACCAACGCCCGCGCCGATATAGGGTGTGAAGCGTGTGCCAGTGTCGAAGTCATAGAACATATTGGCCATTAACGCTTTGTTATGGATTTGGCCTTGGGGGTCGGCTGAGCCGGGCCCTGAAATGCCATCAACTTCAGCGTTGCGATAGAGCAGTTCGCCTTCGAGGCGGAGGCCATTGCCCCAAGCATAGCCAGCGGCGCCCGAAAGGCCCCAGCCGCCATTGTAATCAACGTCATTCGTGACGCCGGAGACGGTGGCTTCGGAATCGTTCTGGTAAGAAAGATTTAACTGTCCACCCACATACCAGCCAGCGGGAACGTCCGCCTTTGCCGAGAAAGGCGCGAGAATGGCAAGGGCCAAAGCAGCCGTGCCGAGTAGGTGAAGAGATTTCATGGTCGTCTCCTAGGTGTTGTTCAGGGTGTTAACGAAACGTAAATTCACAGACAGATTAGCATGTTTTTCGAAAAATGAGAGCCTTTTTTTCGAAAAATGCTTTCGTTTTCTTCGGCTGTGTTCCTTGGGGCACGTTAAGGATGGCTTAAGGGGTAAAAGCATGCTAGGGTCCCTCCCCCAGACAGCCGGATAGTCGCCGCCCAATACCCGCAAGGGAAGAGGGGGGAGGAAAGTCCGGGCTCCAGACGAAAGGATGCCGGATAACGTCCGGCGAGGGTGACCTTAGGGACAGTGCCACAGAAAACAAACCGCCGCCCCCTTAAAGGGCGGTAAGGGTGAAAAGGGGCGGTAAGAGCGCCCCGCGTTTCTGGTAACAGAGACGGCAGGGCAAACCCCATCCGGAGCAAGATCGTGTAGGGACCTTAAGTCATTAAATTGACAGCGTTTTCGTCGCGTAAAGGGTCCGGGTTGATTGCTGGAGGCGCTTGGCAACATGCGTCCTAGATGAATGACTATCCCCTTGAAAAAAGGGACAAAACCCGGCTTATAGGCTGTCTGGGCTTTTAAGGATGCGGGCTTGATTTAGCCACTTTTTATAAGTGGATTTCCGAAATGAGGCAATTCTAGCTATGGTAAACGTCTTACTGTCGAATTTCATAAATATATCGATAGGATAACGAGCTTGTTTGGTTTGGAGGGTCAATTGGGGGTGATTTGACGCCACTCCCCCCTCTTCCAGGCCGAAAAGACCGTTTTTGGGGGTAAATCGACACCATCGGATGGTTTAAGGTTGTTGGCGCTTAAGTACCCGTTAACAAACATAATTCCTAAATTAAGGCCTGAAATATCAGGCAATTTCGCCTGTTCGCCCTCGCAAAAGCCGTTTAGATGATGCCTTCGTAACCCATTGTTATAATGTCGAAACCAGCCGTTAAACCGATAATGTGGTGCGGCAAGGGTTTCTTGGGCGACCTCGCTCCAGATGGTTCGGTCTGGCTCGGTCATAAAAATGGGCGCTTTTTCTGCGCTATTTCCATTATTTCTTTTTATATCAATGAGATGGCCTATCTGTTTCATGAAGGCGTTTAGCAAGGCCTCTCGAACCATAGCCTCCCCCACTGTTTCAAGCCCTTTTCGGGTGCATTCCGGTGGGCACGAGCTAGTTCGTTGGGCCAGAAAAAGGGCCTTGGCCGAGGCCTCGGTCAACCAACTGTGGGGCCAGCCATGCCGTGAAAAGACCTCTATATGTATGAGGTTGCTTTGAGGGTGCGCGGCAATAACAAAGGGATCTTCTGGGGCGTGGTTGGCGCGAGACGTGATGGAGATGGCAAGTTTTTGGTTTGATAAATTCCACTTATTGCTTAGGGTCAACTCTTTCTTGGCTACAGTGACCCCATGCTCAGCGGCCATGGTCAAGGCCTGTTCCTCTTCACCTGGAATCGATGGGTCGGCAATAATCTCGATGTCCACCATGCCTGTGCGTTTTTTGTCGTTAGGGTTTTGTCAACCTTGGTTGCGTTCCTGATAAGACTGTCATCCGCCTATTCAGCCTATCAAGCGTAAATCGAATTTGAAACGATTCTAATCGTTCCGCTGATCGTGAAATCAAGTTGTGTCCTTTGAATCACAGATTGCCAAAAAGCCGCCAAAATCATTAATAATTTCTTCAATATGGTAAATTGCTTCTTAATCCATCCGCTCTCTTGTGGTACACTGTGAGTCGTTCGGTAATCTCCACCCTGTGAGGTGCACGTGGCCATCGTTCAGACGAGTATGTCCCGAGTTGAGGCGGTCTCCGCCCTGCCGACCCCTGCAAATGCCGATGAAGGCATGGAAGGGCTCACCTCAGATCAAAAAATTGTTGCTTGGTTGTTTCGCCTGACAGCGCGCAACGATAATGCGCAAAAGCAATCTATACACACAACGACCGAGACAATATTGAGCCCCTTTGAGCGTAGCCGCCGTTTTCTTATCGAGCGTTCGGCGCGTTCCACCGATGATTGGCAGGCTGTGGCCAGTATTGCGGGCCATTCGGTACAAGATTTTATGCAATCTGGTGTCGACCTCCCCCTTGGGGCGGCGGAAATTGAGCATTTCCGGCGCAATCACCGCGAAACAGACCGGATTGTTGGCCGGGATTTCCTTCTCGGAAAAGACGAAATTCCCTCGCCTTTGTGCG
Organism: uncultured Rhodospirillaceae bacterium; assembly: GCA_964482525.1. GTDB lineage: Bacteria > Pseudomonadota > Alphaproteobacteria > UBA9219 > UBA9219 > UBA8914. The sequence continues at coordinate 5,601 of CAYZXV010000037.1, forward strand.
AGTTATACGGGCTATATCGTCACCGGGCGCGGTTAGATGCGGAATCGACCCTTTTTGTCGCTCAGGCGACCGGTTCCACGCGTGTGGCGCGGGTTATGGCTGATTTGCTGGCCATCGGGGCGTTTGCGAGCGGTCATGAATATGTTTCTTATATGTCACAGACTTACTCGGTCCCGGCAGCTTTTGATACGTCCGATTTGATTGATCGGGCTTCGGACGAGGCCTTACGCCGCTTGGCTATGCCGATTGAAAATCCATCGCATTTGCTGAAATTGACGCCGGATGAAATTAGTGTGCTTGCGAACCATATCGTTGAGCGTAACGTTTTGACTCCAAATGATTTTCTTAAGAAAGCCCTCCTCCTGTCCGAGGCGCGGCAAGATGTTCATCGCATCCACCCTGACCGTCAGCTTGCCACCGCGATTTTGGAAGGCGATTTGCCCGAAGATATGCCGTGGGTTACGCGGCTTTGTCAGGCCTATCGCAATATTTTCCCGTCGTGGAATTTAGGCCTAGTCGACGCCTATGAAGCGCCCCCCGTTCTGGACCACAGCGCTTAGTTCCTCAGCTGCCACCCCATCATCGCGTTTTTGCTGTGATTATCTTGCAACAAGCAAGGGACAATCGTGTCATTTATGGCGATGTTAACTATAAATCAAATTCTGACCATTATTCTGCCGTACCAGGACCACCCTGCTTTGGTTTTTTACGATAACGCATTTCACATAAGGTTTGCCCATATGACCCACTCTGCCCATACCAACGAAGTCAAACACAGTGAAGCTCTGGATTTAGCCAGCAAGGTTGCGGGCCGCTATGGCCGCCTCGCCTTGACGCGTGCAGCGGGTGAAGCCGCCGCCGCCGAAAGAAAGGGGGATGTCGAGGGGCGTGATCGCTGGGCCAGCGTCGTCGCTTATCTCCGCGAGTCGATCCAGCAACAGAACCAGATCGCAGCCACGGCCTGAACCCCGTTTCAGAACATGTCTCTCATTTGCGCTAGGATCGCCAAGGGATGGCTTGTAATTTCTCGGCTAGTGCTGTAGCTGGCGACTCGTTTTAGGCCACTCACGCCTCATCCTAGGCTCAGGAAATGGTATTCTAGGGGCCTATTTGCGTCCTTGGTGGCTCTTGCTTGGCTTTGGACCGGGTTTTTGCCCCGTTTGAGGCGACTTGCCCCCGCCTTTGCCAGCCTTGCGCGGTTGGTCCTCTTTAGGCTTTGTGTCGTCAAGCCCGAACAGCCTGTAAAACTCCCCTCGCTCCTGCCAGCGTTCGTCGGCTTTGACCGTGAGGAAGAGATGGACGGGATGCCCCAACTGCGCCGCCATTTCAAGGCGAGCGGCCTGCCCCAGTTCCTTGATCCGCGATCCGTTCTTTCCCAAAACAATGGCGCGATGGTTTGGCCGCATCACGAGGATCGTTTGGGATATGGCCACCGAGCCGTCCTTGCGTTCCTCCCATCCTTCGGGAACAACGCTGGCGGCATAGGGGAGCTCATCATGCAGTTGAAGGAGTATTTGCTCGCGCGTGATTTCGGCGGCAAGAAGCCGTTCGGATAAATCCGTCAATTGATCGTCCGGATAATGCCATGCCCCTTGAGGCATCATGCCCATCAGTTTTGCCTTAAGCTTTGCCACGCCATCGCCGGTCAGGGCAGAGATCATGAAGATTTCTTCAAAGGCTGCCGTTTTGCTAAACAGCTCGACCAAAGGCAAAAGCCTTTCGACCTTTATTTTATCGACCTTATTCAGCGCGAGGATCAGGCGGCTATGGGTCCTGTGGGATAATTCCTTCAGAAGGTCTTCGACCATGGGATCAGGCTGTCGCCCCGAAGCGTCAACCAAAACAACCACAGCGTCTGCGCCGTCCAAAGCTTCCCATGCAGCGCGCACCATCGCGGTTTCAAGGCGGCTTTTGGGGCGGAAGATTCCCGGCGTGTCGATCAGGCCGATTTGCGTATCGCCCTCGGTCAACAGGCCAAGTACGCGGATACGCGTCGTTTGCGCCTTATGCGTGACAATCGAAAGTTTTTCGCCCAGCAATTGATTGAGGAGTGTCGACTTCCCGGCGTTTGGCGCGCCAAGAATGGCAACAAACCCGGCCTTTGTTTCTTCTTTATGGGTCATAACGCGCCGATCTCCTGTAAGAGGCGTAGGGCCGCGAGCTTTTCCGCCTCGCGTTTCGAAGGGCCTTCGGCCTGAACCGGATCATGGCCCTTGATCGAGACTTCGATAACGAAATGTGGCGCATGGGCGGGGCCAGAGCGCCCGACTTCCCGATAGACAGGCAGGGGTTTCTGTCGCCCTTGCACATATTCCTGCAAAACGGTTTTGGGATCGGTGGGGGCGTGTTCGGCCCGGATTTCGGACTCCCAATAATGCTTGATGAACCTCTCGGCCACCGCAAGGCCGCCATCCAGATACAGCGCGCCGATGATCCCTTCGGTCGCGTCGGAAATGGCGGCGAGGTTTTTACGTGCTTCGTTGGCTTTTTCGCCTGCGGCGAGTGCGATTTGCTGTCCAAGCCCTAATTCAAGGCCAACTTTTTTCAGTGCGTCGCGATTGACGAGCGCGGCGTGCCGTTTGGCCATCGCACCCTCGTCTGCGTCGGGATAGAGTTCATAAAGCCAATGCGCGATGACGAGTCCCAAGACCCGGTCGCCCAAAAACTCAAGCCGTTCATAGGCGCAGGCTTTGCTCTTGCGGGTTTTTGTCGATGGGTGAGTAAGCGCATCGCGCAGCAAGGATTCTTGCGCGAAATTGTAGCCAATTTGCTTCATTAATAGAGGAAGGTCGTGAGGGTCCGTCGCCGACATCAAGTAATCTTCTTAAAGAGCCGATCCCACCGAATAGCGGTGGGCCAAGCCCAGAATTCCCAGAAATGTCGTCCTTCTTCAAGGGAAAAGAAGATCACCCGCGCCTTGCCCACCAGATTATCGGCGGGAATAAACTGCACAAGCGGCGTGCGGCTGTCTTGGGAATTATCCCTATTATCGCCCATCGCGAAGTAATGGCCGGGTGGGATGGTGAAAACATCTGTGTTATCAAGGGGGTAATCGTCGCCCTCTTCCCGGATAATATGCTGGGTCCCTTCGGGGAAGGTTTCCATATAATCCGTGGCGTTTGGCGAGGGTTTCAGGTTGTTTTCAGCCTCAAACCCCGCCATTTTGCGGCGGTCGACCGCGACTCCGTTGATATATAAAAGCCCGTCGCGGACTTGCACCGTATCGCCGGGAAGCCCCACCAATCGCTTGATGTAATCCGTGCGGTTGTCGCGCGGCAGCTTGAAAACGATGATATCGCCGCGCTTGGGCTCATCGAAAAGCACGCGCCCCGATATCGGCAAAAGACCAAAGAGCGAGGAACGGCTGCTGTACCCATAAGTGTATTTTGAAACAAAGAGATAATCGCCAACCAGCAGATTGGGGATCATAGAGCCAGAGGGGATGCTGAAGGGTTCAAACGCAAAGGCGCGGATGGCGAGCGCGATCAGCGCCGCGATGAAAAACGTGCGGATCACGTCGTCCATTTTATCGACCTGCTCATGGGCTTTTGGGTCGGGTTGCGGGGCCGTGGGTTGGGTGCTTTTGTCGTTCATTGAACTCTCCTAAAACGCGCCCTTTGCATAGCCCATTCTCCCCGCCCGCGAAAGGAGAAAAAGGGGAAAGCGTTTGCTTTCCTTTGGTCTTTGGCGGTGATAGGCTCCGCCGCCTTTGTCGGCTGTAATACCAAGCCGCCTATGAAGTGACCATTTATTAAAGAAACAAACGGGATTCCCGCTTGCGCGGGAATGACGGTTTTTGTGGGACCGTCTCTCCTTTTTTGTCATCCCCGCGAAAGCGGGGATCCCGTTTCTTTTTTCTTATCGGTCGTTTCGTACGCGGGTAATTATAAACCCATCTTACCAACCGGACTTCATATGCTTGCCCTTTTTCGTGCCCAGAGTCAGTCGTTTCAAGGCTTTCTTTTTGGACTTCTGACGTTTTTGTGCTGGTCGCTTGCTGATACGTCGGTCAAGTTCGCCGGGCAATCCAATTTGCCCTTTGTTCAAATCATCTTTTTGATCAGCCTCATATCATTCTCATTGCTGAGCTTGCCGCAATTTGTGCGGCAGCGCGCCTCTATTTTAAGGCCACACCGCAAGATGGTGATGGTTTCTTATGGTGTTTTGATATCCGT
>CAYZXV010000038.1:0-8150 GCA_964482525.1 uncultured Rhodospirillaceae bacterium
GGTCGCAGTGACGAAAATATCGCCGATGCTTGCGGCTTCGTCCATAGTCACGACTTGATACCCTTCCATCAGGGCCTGAAGCGCGTTGATCGGATCGATTTCTGTCACAAGAACCCGCGCGCCGGAATTGCGTAGGCTCGCGGCCGAGCCTTTGCCGACATCGCCATAGCCGCAAACAACCGCGACTTTGCCGGACATCATGACGTCGGTCGCGCGGCGGATGCCGTCCACCAAACTTTCGCGGCAGCCGTACAGGTTATCGAACTTTGATTTCGTCACGCTGTCATTGACGTTAAAGGCTGGGATTTTGAGTGTCCCGGCCTTCATCATATCGTACAGGCGATGAACCCCGGTCGTCGTTTCCTCGGAAACGCCGCGTACATCCTTGAGCATATCGGGATATTTCTCGTGCATAAGTTGGGTCAGGTCCCCGCCGTCATCAAGCAGCATATTGGGGGTCCACCCATCTGGGCCGCGCAGGGTTTGTTCAACGCACCACCAATATTCCTCTTCCGTCTCGCCCTTCCAGGCAAAAACAGGGATGCCTGCCGCCGCAATGGCCGAGGCTGCGTGGTCTTGGGTTGAGAAAATGTTGCAGGATGACCAGCGCACCGACGCGCCCAATTCAACGAGCGTTTCGATGAGCACTGCGGTTTGAATGGTCATGTGAAGGCAACCGCAGATGCGCGCGCCTTTCAGGGGTTTGTTCGCACCGTACTCAGCGCGCAGGGCCATAAGGCCGGGCATTTCGGTTTCGGCAATGGCAATCTCCTTGCGTCCCCATCCGGCGAGCGAGATGTCTTTGACTTTGTAATCGGTGGATGATGTAGGCATAAAAAACCTCTTAGGAAAGCTGGAGAAAAAGAATCGCAGCCCGTTCCTACCACGTCCAATCCGTACTGAAAACCCCGTTTTAGCCCTTACTGACTAACGTCTGGCTTTTCTCAATCAGCGCCATGACTTGCTGCTCGTCGTTTTGCTGCATAACTTCGCGTGCATAAGCGACGGCTTGAGGAATTGACAGGGCGCGAATCTCTTGCTTGATGCGTGGCAGGCGTGAGGGCGAAACTGAAAACTCGCGCAACCCGAGTCCAAGGAGCAGTGCGGTTGCGCGCGTGCTCCCCGCAAGCTCCCCGCACAGGCTCACCGGAATACTGGCGCGCCATGCGGCAGCAATGGTGAACTCCACCAAGCGCAAGACCGCCGGATGATAGGGGTTGTATAAATCCGCCACGCGATCATCGCCGCGATCGATGGCAAGTGTGTATTGAGTCAGGTCGTTACTGCCGATTGCAAAGAAATCGCACACCTTGCTTAGGGCGTCGGCATAAAGCGCCGCGCCGGGGATTTCGATCATCGCTCCGACGGGCGGCACCGCATGAGGCAGCTTGATCCCCCGTCGTTGTAGTTTCTTTTCAAGGGAAACCAGCCGCTCCCGGACTTGTTTAACTTGATCCACCGAGGAAACCATGGGGACAAGGATACGCACGGGGCCATAAGCCCCCGCCCGAAGGATGGCGCTGAGTTGCGCGTCTAAAAGTTTGGGCTCTTTAAGGCCAAGTCGGATCGCGCGCAGACCAAGGGCTGGGTTTGCGTTCTCACCCGCAGCATCGCCAAGGGCTGAAGCAATTTTCTCGCCACCCACATCAAGGGTGCGGATGGTGATCGGGCGGCCCTTCATGCGTTTAACAATATCCCGTAGGACTTCGAACTGCTCATCCTCGGACGGTAAATCAGGACGGTTCATAAAGTTAAACTCGGTGCGCAAAAGGCCTACGCCCACTGCTCCGGATTCCAAAACAGCCTCAACATCGCGCGGCAATTCCAGATTGGCCTCAAGCTTGATCGCAACGCCATCGGCCGTTTGAGCGGGCATATCGCGCAAAGAAGCAAGCTTCTTCTTCTCTTTCTGTTGCTTCGCCAGTTCACTGCGATAGTGCGTTAACGTCTCTTCGGTGGGGCGTAAAATGATGCACCCCGCCGTTCCATCCAAGATAACGGTTTCGCCAGTGGTAATGCCGTTGATCAGCGCAGTAACACCAAGAACGGCGGGAATCCCAATGGCGCGGGCCATAATAGCGGCATGGCCTTCGGCACCACCCAAAACAGCGGCAAACCCCCCAACGCGTGCTGGATCCATAAGGGCGGTGTCTGCGGGGGTAATTTCGTCGGCCAGAAAGATGCTGTCTTCCGGGGCGTTTGCAAACGGGTTGTAGTGTTGCTGCATTAGGTTGCGGATCAGACGCCCCCCAACCTCGCGCACGTCATTTGCACGTGCGGCCAAATAATCATCTTGCATGGCGGCAAAGCTTGCGGCAATGGCAGTGATTTGCTTTTGGACCGCGGCTTCGACGTTAATTTGTTCGTCAACAACCAATTTCTCTACGCCACGTGTCAGCCGCGAACTTGAGACCATGCCTTTATAGGCCTCAAGGAGAAGGCCAATTTCTTCATCAGCCCCGGCAGGAAGCTTTTCGGCTTTTTGCTTAAGCTGGCTGAGTTGTTGTTGCGTCTTCGCGATCGCTTTTTGAAACCGTTTGATCTCTTTTTCAATATCGTCGGGTGCGATGGCGTATTCGGGCACCGGCATCCCGTGCTGATCGATGACAAAAGCGGCGCCAATGGCAACGCCAGGGGCAACCCCGATGCCGCGAAGAATGGTTTCACCCTGCCGCGAAGCGGCGTTTTTCTTTTCAGTCTTCATCGAACCCCCGTTGTATGAGATCGGATAGGCTTGCGAGCGCAGGGCCTGCCTCTGGCCCTCTTACGCAAAGTTTTAAGCGACTTCCTAATGGGGCGGCGAGCATCATAAGGCCCATGATAGAGCTGCCGTCCACGCGCATCCCGTCTTTGACCACATCCACTTGAGCTTTGAACATAGCGGCGCGTTGCACAAATTTCGCTGCCGCACGGGCATGCAGACCGCGTCGGTTCACGAGAGTCACGAACTCGCACATTTCATCGCCACGCAAGGTCAGTGGGTCTATCATGCGGGTCAAGACTCCGTGGGCCTGGCAAGATTCTCTGTGACGAGTTGAATATATTTTCGCCCGGCCGCAGCGGCTTCATTTACCGCATCAAGCAAGGGCGTATCTGCCTCGCGCAAGGTGGCAAGCTTGACAAGGGCGGGGAGGTTCATGCCAGCCAGAACGACGGCATCGGTCTTTGGCATGACGGAAAGGGCAAGATTGCTGGGCGTTCCGCCGAACATGTCGGTCAAGATGACAACGCCGTGGCCGCTGTTGACCTCTTTGATCGAGGTAAGAATCTGGTTGCGGCAGGCATCCATATCTTCATCCGGCGCCATGCTGATGGCGCGTGCCTGTTCTTGCGGTCCTACAATTTGGTCAAGCGTAGCCAAAAGCTCTTTGCCAATCGCGCCATGAGAGACCAGAACAATTCCGAACATAGGGCTCCTATCCCGCCGCTTTCTGTGACGATTTGTTGATGTCGCGGTGGCCAATGCCGACCACATAACCTTGGGCTGCCAAATCGCGTGCAAGGCGTTCGGCCACAAAAACCGAACGGTGTCTTCCGCCCGTGCATCCGATAGCAACGGTCAGATAACTTTTTCCTTCCTGTTGATAGCGCGGCAACAGGGGTAAAAGCAAGGCTAACAAATGAGTGTGAAAAGAGGGGAAATCTTCGTCCTGTTCGATATAGGAGGCAACGGCATCTTCAAGGCCCGTTTGTTCCCGCAACTCTTGCACCCAATGGGGGTTGCGCAAGAAACGTGCGTCGAAAACAAGGTCGGCTTCACGCGGCACGCCATGGCGATACGAGAATGACGTAATAAACAGGGACAGTCCAGCCCTTGGCCCCGGTTGAAAATGGCCGCCCAAAACGCGGCGCAAATCATGGACCGAAAGGGCCGTCGTATCAATAACAAGATCGGCCATTTCGCGAATGGGGCCAAGCATCCCGCGCTCGCGCTTGATCCCGTCGGCAACGGGGCGGTCGGCGGCGAGCGGATGTCTGCGCCGCGTTTCGGTAAAACGACGTTGCAACGTTTCATCCGAGCAATCCAGAAAGATAAGGCTAACGGCAATGTCGGGTTGGGTTCTCAACAACTCATAGACGCGCCGCACGGCTTCGACAGAAAAGTTCGCGTTGCGCGTGTCGATCGCGATGGCGAGCGGTTTTTGCTCTTCCTCGAAATCCAACAAGGCCGGGACAAGGCCGAGGCGGAGATTATCGACGGCCTCGTATCCCAAATCTTCAAAAACCTTGAGTGAGGACGACATGCCTGCGCCAGACAGGCCGGTCACCATCACAACGTTTCGCGTTGGTGCGGCTCTTTTATTGTCATTGTTCGGCGTGTCAGACATCTTCCAAGCATCCTTGCAACACAAAGCGAATCTTGGCGGGGGTTGAGGCCGCTTGGGCCGGAAGTGTAAGCCCCCTGACGCGGCAATCAAGCAAAGAATGGTAAAAGGGCTCTGGCAGGCGCTCTATTTCGATGTTGCTTTGCACAAGATTAACATAAAGCGCGATGGGAGCTTGCGCTGTAAAGGGCAGACGCAAAAGCCCCAAATGCCGCGCTTCGATAAGCCCGGCAAGCGTGGTAGGTGCGCGGGCGTAAAGTGTAGAGTTCTCAATGAAAAGCTCGGTTTGATCGTCTGCGACAAGGATCGCGCCTTGATCGATCAGGCGCAGGGCGACATCGCTCTTCCCGATGCCTGATGGGCCAACAAGCAGCACCCCGCGTCCACCCATCGCGACACAGGAGGCGTGAATCAAGGCGGCCATCGTTATGCGCTGAAAAAGAGGCGGTGCATATCACGGACACCATCGACGATGAACTGCACGGATCTTGCCGCCAAAATAACGCCCATGACGCGGGCGATAATCACGCTCCCACTTGCGCCCAAAAGGCGCGCCAATTTTCGGGCTCCCATCAAACAAGCATAGGTCAACCCCATAACAAGGAATAATGCGGAGAGGACAAGGGCATAATCAACCGCTGTGTGCGCGCGGCTGGTCAGTAAGATGGTCGCTGTCATGCAGCCCGGCCCTGCGATCAAAGGGATGGCTAGTGGAAAGATGGCCACATCGGGCCGGTCCGCATAATTGTTTTGTGAGGCACCCGTAGAGCCAAACATGGTATTGCCAAACAACATTTGGAAGGAAATAACAAAAAGCAATATCCCACCCGCGACATGGAACGATGGCAACCGTATCCCAAGCCCCGTAAGAAGCGACTCGCCAAGGAGCGCGAAAAACAGCAGAACACCAGTCGCGACCAAAACGGATTTCTTGGCCGTGGCGTGGATTTCTTCGCGCGAGCTATGCGCCATCAGGGCCACGAACACCGTCGCAACGCCAAGCGGATTGGCAATGACAAGAAGAGAGATAAAGGCGTTAAGAAAGGTCTGGGTCATGGGCGAATCATCCTTTTCGCTAAGAGCTTAATGGACAGATCGCACACAAGGATAGGGGGAAAATTCAGGCGTAAACGAGAGCGGGTCTCGCATAAGTTAGCGTAACACAATCCGCCAACCGGCGGACATGACGGCACATATGGCGAAAGGCGACATCCTGCGGTGCTTTGCGGCGTGGCGTGGGTGGCGGAAACCAAATCATGAACAGGCTTTGCGCGGCGCGAAGGAGCTTTTGTCCAAAGGTTTCTTGTTTCGCGCTGCGCATGGCGGCGGTGCTGTGCCAAGTGTGTATGGCTTGCTTGGCTTCCGTGACAAAACGCGTGCTTATCTTTTTCATCCTGTTTCCCTTTTATCGCGACGTGGTATAAACGATGCTATAGGGCGCGGGCGGTCCTTTGTCACGCGCAGCGTGGCCTTGCAACAGATATGGTTACCAGATGAACTTGCCGACCCCGTCCTCTGACGAACGACTTGCCGATCTGACCGAACGCGCGATTGAGGCGTTGCGTACGGTCTATGATCCGGAAGTTCCAGCGAATATTTATGATCTGGGGTTGATTTACAAAATCGACCTTGCGCCGATCCCGGATGATACAGACGAACGATGGCGCGCCCATGTTGATATGACGCTCACCACCGCCAATTGTCCGCTGGCCGATATGATCCCCGGTATGGTGTATGACGCCCTTGTCAAGATACCGGATTTTAAGGAAGTTACGGTAAACCTCGTATGGGACCCACCGTGGGACCCTTCGCGCATGTCGGAAGACGCGCGTTTCGCCCTTGATATGTATTGAAAGCTTGCCATGAAAAAGAAGACCAGTCCTGCCACAGAAGTTCGTTTGGCCGATTACCGCCCGCCCGCCTTTTTGATCGACACGACCGAGCTTGATTTCGATATCGGGGAAAAGATCACATGCGTGCGCGCGCGCCTCGCGTTGCGTCGGAACCCGGCTCATGGCGATGCGCGTGCGGCCCTTGTCCTTAATGGCGAAGAACAAAAACTCAAGAGCGTGCGTGTGAATGGCATTGCGCTCACTGCCCAGAATTACACGCTTACGGACAAAACGCTAACGCTGCAGGGCCTGCCGGACGACGCGGTCCTTGAAATCGAAAGCACAAACGAGCCCGCGAAGAATACGCAGCTTATGGGACTTTACGCCGCGAACTCGATGCTGTGTACCCAGTGCGAATCCGAAGGTTTTCGCCGCATCACCTATTACCCTGATCGGCCCGACGTGCTCGCGAAGTTCCGCGTGACGATCCATGCGGATAAGAAAACTTATCCCATCCTTCTATCAAACGGCAATTTGATCAAAAAGGGGAGCGAAGGAAAAACCCGTCATTTTGCGGTGTGGGAAGATCCGTTTGCGAAGCCCTGCTATCTCTTCGCGCTGGTGGCGGGCAAGCTGGACAAGGTCACAGATCACTTCACAACCAAATCAGGACGCAAGGTCTTGCTTGAGATCTATGTGGAGCCCGGCAAGAAAAAAGAAACCGGGTTTGCCATGACAGCCATCAAAAAGGCGATGGCGTGGGATGAAAAAACCTATGGCCTTGAATATGATCTGGATCGCTTCATGATCGTGGCAACATCTGCCTTTAACTACGGTGCGATGGAGAATAAGGGCCTCAATATTTTTAACGACGCGTGCGTGCTGGGCCGCGCCGAAACGGCGACCGACGATGACATCGCGTTTTTCGAGCGCGTGGTGGGTCACGAATATTTCCACAATTACACGGGCGACCGCGTGACGTGTCGCGATTGGTTCCAGTTGAGCTTGAAAGAGGGCCTGACCGTTTTTCGCGAGCAAGAGTTCTGCGGCGATATGGAAAGCCCGGCGCTTGAGCGCCTTCATGCCGTGAGCGGCATTCGCCGCAGTCAGTTTGCCGAAGATGCGGGCGCGATGGCGCATGCCGTTCGGCCCAGCAGTTATCAGGCGATTGACAACTTCTATACCGCGACCGTGTATGGCAAGGGCGCCGAAGTTGTGCGCATGATCCAAACCCTGATCGGGCGCAAAGCGTTTCGCAAGGGGCTGCAACTCTACCTCAAACGCCATGACGGACAGGCGGCGACGTGCGAAGATTTCGTGCTCGCCATGGCGGACGCCAGCGGTGTGGAGTTCGATCAATTCATGCTGTGGTACGCGCAGGCGGGAACCCCCGTGCTCGACGTGACCTCGCGCTATGACGCGAAGAAAAAAGAATACACGTTGCATGTGAAGCAAAGCTGCCCACCCACGCCCGGCCAGCCAACCAAGAAGCCTATGAACATGCCGTTTTGCGTTGGGCTGCTCGATGCCAAGGGGCGGGATATGAAGGGGACCTTCGTCCTCGACCTCGTCGCGCCGGAAGAAAACTTTGTCTTCTTGAATGTCGAAGAAAAACCCGTGCCGTCCTTGCTGCGCAATTTCTCCGCGCCCGTGCGACTCAATTATGCCTACACCGATGAAGAGTTGCAGCTGCTTATGGCGCACGACACGGACGGGTTCAACCGCTATGAAGCCGCGCAAAAGCTCTTCACCAAATACGTGCTGGCGGGTGGGGCCGTGCCGGAGGGTTTTATCGAATCCCTGCGGCAGGTTTTGAAAAACAAAAAGCTCGACGCCGCGACAAAGGCGATGACGCTCACACTGCCCAGCGAGAGCGAGCTTGGCCTCACCTTGCTTGCGGAAGGTAAAAAGGTCGATCCCGTGCATCTCTATCGCCGCCGTCAGGCGGTCATCCGCGCGATGGCGGAAGGGCTGCGCGAGGATCTGTGGAAGA
>CAYZXV010000038.1:8160-9575 GCA_964482525.1 uncultured Rhodospirillaceae bacterium
CTATCACGCGATCGAAGACACGCTGGATGAGCGCGCGAGCGATGGGACGGCGCGCGGCTTGCGCAGCCTTAAAAACCTGTGCCTTGCCTATTTGAACAAGGTTGAACCCGAAACGGTCACGCCGCTTGCGGTCGCGGCGGTATCGGGCTCACGCAACATGACGGACAAGATCGCGGGACTTTCGCTTTTGTCCGATGGCGATACGCCAGAGAAAAAGAAAATGCTTGCGTGGTTTGCGGCGCGTTATGGGGATCAGCCGACGATCATGGATCATTGGCTGAGCGTTCAGGCGTCCGCGCGGCGTGAGGATGTGCTTGAGTCCGTGCGCCGCCTGACAAAGCACAAGGCGTTTTCCTTTAAGAATCCCAATCGCGTCGCGTCACTCCTGAGCGTGTTTGCGGGCAATCCCTTGGGCTTTCATGCCGAGGATGGAAGCGGCTATGCCTATATCGCCGAGATGATTGCGAAGACCGATCCGATCAACGCGCATATCTCCGCGCGGCTCGCCAAACCGTTCTTGCGCTGGCGCGACTTCACGCCCAAGCGGCAGAAACTTATGAAGGCGCAGCTTACAAAGCTGGCGGCCATGCCCAAGCTTTCGCCCAGCGTGCGCGAGATCGTCGGCAGCGCCCTCAAGGGGAAATAGGAGCGAAGACCTATCGACGTCACCCCGGACAAGTGGCGCACATCGTGCGCCGCGCAGATCCGGGGCCTGGAAGAAGTTTTTTATCCATAAACCCAATCAATCGGAATAGCGTGCCGAACAAAAAACTGTTCCTAGGCCCCGGTTCAACATTCTTTCGCCTCGCGCTGCTCGTCGAAAAGAAAGTGTCACGGGGTGACGATTAGGGAGAGACGCCCCTCACTTCACGCAACCTTGACGTCGGCGCGTTGTGTTGGCGCGTGGGGGCCTTGGGTTAAATAGGTCATCGCGTGGTTAAAGCGCATCATGGGCGGCTCGTGCGCGTGCTCATCCGCCTCGGCGCTCAGATCGAGGATATAGGTGTGGGTGTTTCCCACGCTGCCATCGGCCCAGAGTTCGTCGGTGATGGTATAAAGGAACACGAACCCCCGGTGCTCGCACAGGCAGCGATTGGGGGTAAAGGTATCGCGAATAAACTCCACCACATAACGATAGCCGTGGTCCTCGCTCCACGCGCGGGCGCGTTCATACGCTTGCTGCATAAGGCCCTTGCCGCGATAAAGGGGGTCAAGCCACACGGCCTCCCATTCCACAACGGGCGATCCCGCATCGCCCTGCCGCGTGATCATAAGCACACCGGACAGCACCGCATCGACAAAGATGCCAAGGATGCAGTGTTCTTGCTTCTCTGTACACCAGTCACGCCATTGGTCGTCGGTCAACGCCCGTTCGCGCTCGAACGAGTCGCTAAAAAACCGCGCATCCTCGCTGT
>CAYZXV010000039.1:0-9383 GCA_964482525.1 uncultured Rhodospirillaceae bacterium
AACCGCCTGCGGGTATTGAAGTGAGCTATGACCCGCCAACGGGAGAAATCCATGCCCTTCGGGGGGCAGGGTTCCTAGGCCTTCAATTCCATCCGGAGTCGATCCTGACCACGGATGGTGTACGAATTGTTCACGAATCCGCCCTTTATCTTATTGGGAAGAAAAGGATTTAATTTATAGGAGCAAATATTAACCAAAATCGTGTATAAATGAGAAAGGACAGGATTCTCACAGGATCGCCGTTATGACGACCAGTATGTATAGCGCCTCAAAGTTCAACAACACCACGCTGAATGCATCAGCGGCGAGCAGTTCGTTGATCTATCAAAGGGATGTCAGCATGCCGCTGAACGGTACGCGCGCAGATGCGCGCGACCTTGGCGCACTCATTACTGACAAAACCCAACTCGATATCACGGGGCAAGTTTCGCGAGAAAACGCGACGCACTATTACAAGTTCACGCTGGACGGCGACAATCTTAAGCTCAATTTTCAGAACAACACGAGTTCAAGCGCACTACGCCTACAAATCCTCAATAAAAATGGAACCGTTGTTGCCGATAGTTCATCGTTCGCCTCTGCAGCAAAACGCGAAGCCTATCAGGCCATTACATCCGGGGATGGTTTGGACCAAGATGCGGGCGAGTATTATGTCAAGGTAACATTCGATTCAACGGCAATGCGGTCCGTTCCGCAGACTTATTCCGTGGCCCTGTACTCCGGTACGCGTTTCTCTGTAAGTTATCAAACAACTGGTAAATCGCAAACCAAATCATCTCAAGCAGTTTTGATCGACAACACGATGACCTATTCGCTGATCGACGCGAAAGGATTTGAAACAAAGAATTCTCATATCGCGAATGCTCAACCAGCGGATGCGATTAATATCGGATGGATATTTGAAAACAAATCCGCCTTGTCGGTCTCAAGCCAACTCACGGACGTATGTTCTTGCCAGTATTACATGCTCACGCTGCAAAAGGGTGAGAGCTTGAAGATGGCTTTTAATAATAAAACGAACACCTCGGAAATGCGTATTCAGGTTTATGATCCACTCGGAGTTAAACTGTATGCAGATTCCCATGGCACGACCGCACAAAGAGAGGCATATGAGGCGCTTCAATCCGCCGATGGTCTTGCGGTCGATACAGGAAACTACCTTTTCAAGGTATCGTATGCCCCCGATCAGGATAAGAAAAAGCAGATCTATGAATTGAAATTCTATTCAGGCAACACTTTTGACACGCTGTATGAAACCAAGGTCGGCACGGAATCCCTCTCGGCCGCTATTGCAAACGGGAGATGGGCAACCCAGTATAATATGCAAAATGCAACCGTCGCCTATCTCCAAAACATGGCTGATGGAAACGAAGTCAACATTATGGACGCCGTATCGATGAAGTTCTAGGCCATCGCCTTCATCGCTTCCCACGCCGCCGCCAGAGACGGCACTCCAACACCTAAGACAGGATCATAAGGCCCGTGCGTAAGCCAAAGACGCGTTGGAATGCCAGCATTTTTTGCAAACTGCATATCCGTATCTTTGTCACCGATCATCGCAGAACGCGAAAGATCAAGCCCAAGTTTCGTCGCCGCCTCAAAGGCCATGCCAACATTTGGTTTTCGCCATTGGCTTTGGCGAGCCAATTCGGGAACAACACCAAGCTCATGACAAAATCCGGCAAGAACCATGTCGATGGAAATGCCATGCGCGGCGAAAGAGTCAAGCATCCGCCGGGTTAAATCCTCATAATCTGCAATGTTATAATAACCGCGCGCCACGCCAGATTGGTTTGTGGTGATCACAAGGCGATAACCGGCATCTTGCGCCTTGACCAAGATATCAAATACATCAGGCATAAACGCGAATTGATCCCAAGAACCAACATAACCTCGCTCTTCATTGATCACGCCGTCTCGATCCAGAAACAAAGCTCGCCTTCTCATTTCCTGCTTTCCTCATATCTTAAAAACCGCTAGACAAGACCTACACTATATCCCTGTGGAGCACCAATGCGAAAAACCTTTCTGACCCTCCTTTTGTCCTTCTTGATCGGAGCCCTTCCTATGACAAACCAAGCCGATGCAAAAGCCCTCGACCCCGAAAACACTATCTATCTCGATCTAAAAGACGGGCGGGTGGTGATACAGCTTCGGCCCGATTTGGCGCCTAATCATGTCGCACGCATTAAAGAACTAACTCGCCAAGGATTTTATAACGGCCTGAACTTCCATCGGGTGATCCCTGGCTTTATGGCTCAAACAGGCGACCCGCGCGGCGATGGCACAGGCGGTTCCGGCCAAAAGCTCAAGGCCGAGTTTACAGCCACCCCCCACACGCGTGGGATCGTCTCCATGGCTCGGGCCGCAAGCCCAGACTCAGCAGACAGCCAATTTTTCATCTGCTTTGATGACGCTTCTTATCTGAACGGCCAATATACCGTATGGGGAC
The DNA here is from genome assembly GCA_964482525.1 of uncultured Rhodospirillaceae bacterium. GTDB lineage: Bacteria > Pseudomonadota > Alphaproteobacteria > UBA9219 > UBA9219 > UBA8914. The sequence goes on from CAYZXV010000039.1 coordinate 2,453, forward strand.
AGGTTGTTGAAGGGATGCAGTTTGTAGACAAAATCAAAGCGGGAGATCGCCGCAACAATGGCTCAGTTACCGACCCGGACAAGATCATCAAAATGCAGGTCGCAGCAGACGCGAAGGAATGACCTTAGTCCACATCATTGGCGGAGGTTTGGCGGGATGCGAAGCCGCGTGGCAGTTGGCGCAACGCGGCGTTCCCGTCATCCTTCATGAAATGCGCCCAATGCAGGCCACACCGGCGCATCAAACTGATCAGCTTGCAGAACTTGTCTGTTCGAACTCCCTTCGTTCTGACGATGCCGAATATAACGCAGTTGGTCTCCTTCATCAGGAGATGCGACAACTCGGTTCTCTTGTCCTGGAAATCGCGGACAAACACAAGGTTCCAGCGGGCGGCGCGCTCGCGGTAGATCGCGAACTTTTTGCGCGAGACATCACGGAGCGGATATCATCACACCACTTAATTACAATTGAGCGGGGTGAGGTGACAAAACTTCCCAAAGACGTTCCAACAATTGTCGCTACAGGCCCTTTGACCTCTGAAGCCCTCGCGGATGATATCCGCGCGATAACAGGGGAGGGCTCTTTGCACTTCTTTGATGCCATCGCCCCGATTGTGGAACGCGAGAGCATCAACATGAGCAAGGCGTGGATGCAATCACGCTATGACAAGGGCGACGGCTCTGACTACATCAACTGCGCGCTCGACAAGGCTCAATACGAAGCTTTTGTCCAGGCACTCCTCGACGCCGAAAAAACAGAGTTCAAGGAATGGGAGAAAAACACTTCCTATTTCGAAGGCTGCTTACCCATTGAAGTCATGGCGGCGAGAGGCATTGAGACGTTGCGCCACGGCCCCATGAAGCCCGTTGGACTTACAGACCCTCACACCCCACAAAAGCCATACGCAGTTATTCAACTGAGGCAGGATAACGCGCATGGAACCCTTTGGAACATAGTTGGTTTTCAAACCAAGATGAAATATGCCGCGCAAGAACGTGTCTTTCGCATGATCCCCGGTCTTGAAAACGCAGTTTTTGCGAGACTTGGCGGTATTCACCGCAACACTTTCATTAACAGCCCCGTTTTACTGGACTCCGCGCTACGCCTTAAGGCCTCCCCAAACCTCCGATTTGCCGGGCAAGTGATGGGCGTTGAAGGCTATGTCGAATCTGCCTCTATGGGTCTTTTGGCCGGGTTGTTCGCTGTAGCGGATCTTTTAGAAAAACCGCTTCCTCCCCCACCAAGAACAACGGCGGTAGGAGCCTTACTGGCGCATGTAACCGGGGCCGCAAATGCGGAAACATTCCAGCCTATGAACGTGAATTTCGGCCTTTTCCCGGCGCCAGAAACCAGTATGAAGATCAAAGGAGGGCGAGAGCGCAAACGCGCCTATACCCTCCGTGCGGCACAAGACATGAAGGATTGGCGAAAAAATAGTGCGTTGTAACAGTGTTTTCCTTTGTCTTTCCCCTGTACTTTTTTAAAAAATTAACCATAATTTCTTCTAGAATCAAACTCGACCTTCCGTTCAAAACTTCCTCCCGCCCTGCAAGGTATTTCCTATGGCTGACATCGAAAAAGATACGCTCGCCTCACGTCTTGCGTTTATGAAAATTAATGATGAAACGTCACTTATCCTACGCGAATTTTGGCCGCATGTTGAAGAGCACCTTCAAACTATCTTGGATGGGTTTTACAATCACGTTACCTCAGTTCCCCATTTAAAAAAAATGCTTGGCGAGAAAGTTCCCTATCTCAAGCAAGCGCAAAAAAAACATTGGCAGGGCTTATTCTCCGGGCGATTTGACGAATCCTATTACCAGAGCGTCCATAAAATTGGCCTTATTCACAATAAAATTGACCTCGAACCACGTTGGTACATCGGGGGATATAATTTTGTCTTAAATCATTTGACTCAAATCGCCGTGAGCAAATCGGGCTGGTCGCACAAGAAACTCACCAAATTGCTTGAGGCGATTTCAAAGGCTGTTTTACTTGATATGGATATTGCTATATCAACGTACCAAGAAGCGTTATTAGAAGACCGCGCGCGACATGGCCGGGAACTCGACAAACTTATGCAAGCCTTTGATGGTAAAACGGCTCAATTAATTGAAGTCGTCGCCTCTGCTGCACACCAACTTGATTCAACCTCGAAACTGATGACTGTCACCGCGCGCGACACTATCGAGCGTTCAACAAGCGTAGCTGCAGCGGCAGAAGAGGCCAGCGCGAACGTTCAAACGGTGGCTTCAGCCGCCGAAGAGCTTTCAGCCTCGGTCGCCGAAATATCGCGCCAGGTGCAACAATCGTCACATATCGCTGAACGTGCCGTTCAGGATGCCCAAAACACGAACGCCGTTGTGGATAAACTTTCCGCTGGCGCTCAGAAAATCGGCGATATTGTGAAACTGATTAGCACGATCGCGGGGCAAACCAATCTCCTTGCTCTTAACGCCACCATCGAAGCGGCACGCGCGGGAGAAGCAGGTAAAGGATTCGCTGTCGTGGCCTCTGAGGTCAAAAATCTTGCCAACCAGACCTCTAAGGCGACCGAAGAGATTACACAACAAATCAATGAGATCCAGTCCTCAACCCATGATGTAGTCACAGCTATTCAAGGTATTTGCCAAGTTATCACAGAGATTAATTCGATCTCGACCACCATCATGACCTCGGTGAACCAACAGGGCGAAGCGACACAAGAAATAGCCCGTAACGTTTCAGAGGCTTCGGAGGGAACGCGTCAGGTGACCATGAACATCTCTAACGTCAGCCAAGGCGCAACCCAAACAGGGGAAGCGGCCCAGCACGTTTCCGAATCTGCGGACACGCTTTCCCGAGAGGCAGAGCACCTCAGCCACGAAGTGCAAGAATTCCTAAAAAGCGCGAAAGCTATATAACCCAAGCCGTTCTTAGGCCCCCGTATTTCCCCCTATGCCAAGGGGCTTGAAAGCGTGCCCTATGTGGACTAGGGTGCAGTCGTTTCACGTCCACAATCAAAAACCTGGATAATACCTATGACTCAACAACATACGCCTATTGAAACGGATGTTATCATCGTTGGCGCGGGGCCTATTGGCTTGTTCGCTGTGTTCGAACTTGGCCTATACGATATGAAATGTCATTTGATCGACATTCTTGATCGGGCAGGCGGCCAATGTGCCGAACTATATCCAGAAAAACCCATTTATGATATTCCGGCGGTCCCAGTTTGCACGGGAACCGAGCTCATCGAGCGATTGATGGAACAAATCAAGCCCTTTAACCCGGCCTTCCATTTTGGGCAAATGGCTGAAAAAATGGAAAAAACAGAGGATGGAAAATGGCAGATCACGACAGATCGCGGGACGATTTTACGCGCGCCGGTTGTTGTGTTAGCGGCCGGTGGCGGTAGTTTTGTACCAAAGAAAATGCCTCTTAAGGGTATTGAGCCTTTCGAAAATAAGTCTGTTTTTTATGCTGTTAGGCAGATGGAAGCCTTTAGAGGCAAGAAAATTGTCATTTCTGGTGGCGGGGACTCCGCCCTTGATTGGGCCATCAATCTGCAACCCATTGCAGAGCACGTAACACTCATACATCGTCGTGATGAGTTCCGTGCCGCACCAGATTCCGTAGGAAAAATGCGGGGGCTAGTCTCTGAAGGCGCAATGGATCTTCTAATCGGTAATATCACCGGCATCGCTGGAGAAAACGGCCAAATCCAAAGCTTAACCATCAAGGAAAATGATAAAGAAGCCCATGAGATTCCTTGTGATTCACTCTTGGCTTTTTATGGACTAACTATGAAATTAGGTCCGGTCGCCGATTTTGGCGTGACGTTCGAAAACGAACTTGTCCCCGTGGACACGGCTACTTTTGAAACAAACCTCCCCGGCGTTTTCGCCATAGGTGACATCAATACCTATCCTGGTAAAATGAAATTGATTCTGTCTGGGTTTCACGAAGCGGCCCTGATGGCGAAAAAGGCGTTCACCTATGTGCACCCGGATCGCCGTTACCGCTTCCAATACACAACCTCGTCCAGCAATCTGCACGATAAACTGGGAACAGACAAAGAGTAGATCACTTAAGTAAGGATGAAAGACATGCACATTATTTGCGTTGATATGGATGGCAAGGAACATAAACTCGAAGCCACGGAAGAGTGGAGCGTGATGGAAATCATCCGCGAAAATGGAATTAATATGCTGGCGCAATGCGGCGGGTCGTGTGCCTGCGCAACCTGCCATATTTATGTTGACCCAGCATGGAAGGACAAAATCCCGTCACCATCCGAAGAAGAGATTGGCATGCTCGATGGCGCCTTTGAAGTTACGGAAGACTCGCGCCTAGCCTGCCAGATCTTTTTTACAAAAGAACTGGACGGATTGCGTGTGACTTTGGCGAACGGCTCGGTCTAACCCCATGATTCTTGAAGACCTTCAACAACGTTATGGCCTGTATCTCGCGGAACTTATCCGTCAAGCCTTAACGTTGGAGGAATTCGACCGATTAGAAATGGAAGAGCTTGTTCCCTATTTCGAATTAAGGGCCGAACGCTGTTACGAGGAATATCGTTCACGACGGCATACGCTGCCACCCGGTGAGGCTCCCATCGTATCGCAAAACAACTATGTAACAATCCTAAAAACCAGGTGGCAGCAAGCTGAAGAGATGGCACACATGATCCTAGCCGCCGAGCGCAACGCCTGCGAGCAGGAGTCAATGATAACGCGCGCATAAACGATGCAAGCGATTTAGCCGTGCCGTGCCAGACCTTGACGTTCAAAAGAGGCAACGAACCAGAACTCGGATCCTTTGCCTTCCTCCGTTTCGACACCAACACGCCCACCCATCATCTCCGCCAGCTGCTTCACAATCGCAAGACCAAGGCCTGTGCCGCCATACTTGCGCGTGGTCGAAGAGTCGATCTGTGTAAATTTTTGGAACAGCATCTTCTTCTTAGACTCTGGAACACCGATGCCGGTATCTCGTACCGCAAAACGCAGGGCGACACACTCATTTGTCTGGGATTCAACAGAAATTCGGGCCCGAACGCTGCCGACATCCGTGAATTTGATCGCGTTTTCAATCAGATTCAATAACATTTGTTCAAAACGGACGGGATCGCCGCGCAAAAGTACGGGAACGTTGTTTTCCATATCGAAGTCAAATGTGACATTCTTCTCTTTGGCCCGAACCATCATCAACGAGGCAACATTTGCAGCCACCTTGGTCAGGTCAAAATCTATCTTCTCTAGCTCCATCATACCGGCTTCAATTTTTGAAAGATCCAAAATATCGCTCAGAAGAGCCAATAGTTCCTTGCTGCTTTTTATAAGCATATTGACGTAGCGCCGCTGTTCCTCATCAAGGCGCGTGTCCGATAAAAGTTGAGCAAGCCCGACAACACCATTGATTGGTGTGCGGATTTCATGGCTCATCGTCGCAAGGAAACGAGTTTTAGCTTCGTTCGCATCGTTAGCGTCGCGCGCAAGGAAGCTTGCGCGAAGGGTCTCTTCCTCAAGGCGTCGGTTTACGTAACGCAGTCGTGCTTCCTCACGTTTCTGCGCGGCGCTCGTGATAACAACGGATAGAAAAAGAACAACAAGAACGAACAAACTGATCGGTCGCGCCACAGCAACCGCGATAGACCAACGCCAATCTTTTGCTTTAACATCCATCCCCATCACACCCAGAATCTCGCCCGTCTGCGGATCAAAGATGGGCGCCGCTGCAGAAATCAATACGCCGTGAACACCACTCACCGGCCCTTCGACATAAGCAAGGCCGGATTGATGGACGCTTTGATGCAGGTCCGCAGGTCCGCGATATTCATTTCCAGGTAAGCTGTATTCGGGAGATTCCGGGGCGCGCCCATCGACGAGTACGATAAACTTGTCATCGGACACTTTACGCGCCAAATAGTAATATTGCTGGTTAGCAAGTTTCTGTACGGCCACGAACTGTTGCTTGAGTTTCTGATATTGCTCTTTATTTAAATCACTTTCATTACCCTCAAGGACGCGCAAAAGATCCGTATGGACGGACTTTGCCATAATGTTGATGTGAAGCAAGATTTCCTCGCGCATGGCACGGTCTTGATTCACGGCCAAAGTCCAGGCAAAAGAAAAAATACTGGCAGATATGAGAAGCCAAAGAACAATGTCCCTGATCCGCCTTGCCGTCTCAAACGAGAGCGCAACCCGACCACGCGAAGCTTGACTAAAGATCATAATGGGTTCGACCTTTCATTACGGGCGCTTAAACGCCTCTTGCTAAGACGGAAAGTTCGCACGATGTGGTATGGTTGTCAAAATCTGTTAGGGCAACAGGGTACTCGCCGGTAAAGCAGGCGTCGCAATACTGAGGTTTTTCGTTGTTACGGCCTGTTTCACCGAGCGCACGATAAAGACCGTCAATTGAAATGAACGCAAGCGAGTCAACGCCGATAAACTTCGCCATTTCTTCGACGCTGTGATTATGGGCAAGCAGCTTCGACGCTTCGGGCGTGTCGATGCCGTAAAAACAAGAGTGCTTGGTCGGAGGGCTAGAGATGCGCATGTGAACCTCAGCCGCGCCGGCTTGGCGCAGCATTTCGACAATCTTTACCGACGTTGTTCCACGCACGATAGAGTCATCAAGCAAAACAAGTTTCTTACCTTCGATCAACTTACGGTTCGCATTGTGCTTAAGCTTCACGCCTATATGGCGGATGCGATCCGTTGGTTGAATAAAAGTGCGTCCGATATAGTGATTACGGATGATCCCCATTTCATAAGGAATCCCGCTTTGCTGCGCAAAGCCAATGGCAGTCGGTACGCCAGAATCTGGCACGGGGACGACAATATCGGCATCCACGGGTGACTCTTTCGCGAGCTCCATACCAATCTGCTTGCGCGCAGCATAAACCGAATAGCCATCCAAGAACGAGTCTGGGCGCGCAAAG
>CAYZXV010000040.1:0-9067 GCA_964482525.1 uncultured Rhodospirillaceae bacterium
CCTTACATCTCTATGCATCATCTTCATCGGCAAGGTTCAGCGTCGTGGCAAGGGCGCGCACCGCGCCGCAATAGGAAACAAAGCGTAGTTCTTTATCATCGGTGTTCCCGTTTGGCGCGTGGGCAAGCGTTTCATAATGGACAAACTGGATTCCATGGCGGTTAAACGTTGTGACCAGCGACAGGACGGTTTCTTTCTTTGGGGTGTAGATTCCGTGCTCGATATTTTTGATGGTCTCAAGCGATAAGCCAGAGGCCAACGACAGCTCGCCGCGCGACCAATCGAGCAAGCCTCTTGCGGCGCGGAGTTGCTCTGGCGTCATAGTGGGCAACCGAGAAGGTGCGGCTGGCATAGAGATGCCTGTTGTTGTGGTTGTTTCAGGGCTTACCGCCGGGAGGAGCAGAGCCGTGTTCTGGGGCATGTGCGTATCCTCTGTTGATGGAGGTTGGGGGAAATGCTTCGAGTGAGTAATAGAGCCTTCGGTCTTGATGGGGCGGTCTGCCCTGTTTCGGGTAGGAGGCCTTTAGGGTGACTGTATACTAATGGGTTGAATTACATGATTTTGAAGGGGTATTCGCAACGCGTTTTTTAAGATATTTTGGGTATGGCGGTGCGGGGTTTCAAAGCCATCCGGCGAAATAATCGAAAAACAATAGCAAGGATATTGCTTCCATATACTTTGTTGGAAAGCATTATTTTCTCGTGCAAAAACGAATAATCAATTGGTATACATAACGAAATAAAAAAAGCTTTTCAGCGTGATACAACAAGAGGTGCGTATATGAGTGGTCATACACACAATGTTATCACTGCCCGCCAGATCAAAGCCGCCCGTGCGCTGCTCGATTGGTCACAGGAAAAATTGGCGGAAGCTTGCAATCTCTCCATAGCGACGATCCGAAAAATTGAATCCGGTTACATCTCACCGCGCGTGAGCACCATGGGCGGCATCCAGCAAGCTCTTGAAGGCGCGGGGCTGGAGTTTATCGATCCCGATGGGGTTAGAAGACGACCAGAAGATATAAAAGTTTATCATGGGTCAGAAGGCACGATAGCGTTCTTTGATGATGTTTACCAAACCGCGAATAAGGGCCATGAAGAAATCGTCGTCGTTTGTATTTCGGAAGAACCTTTTGCGTTGGCATTGGGAGACTATAAAGACGTTCATCTTGCGCGGATGAGGGCCTTGGCCAACAGGGTTTCCGTTAAGTGCATCATCACAGAAAATTATTTATACACGCCTGCGGATTATTGTGAGTATCGCTCGATATCAAAGGCGTATGTCGATTCTGTCCCTTTCTATATCTACGGTGATAACTACGCTATTTTCCTGTTTGATGCGCAGCCCTCACCAAAAATCATCGTCCATAAATCGTCGCTTCTGGCTAAGGCCTATCGCCGTCAATTTCATTCCATGTGGGAGAAGGCGACGCCGCTTAATCAGCAGGACAAAAAAAGTTCTAGCAACAGTAAATCTCAAACGAAGCGCAAAGGGTAGGCCCCATGTCCACCAAAACGCATATCAACGCCCGCCAGATCAAGGCCGCCCGCGCGCTACTTGATTGGTCACAGGAAGATCTCGCCGCCGCATCTGGTCTTTCAATTGCGACGATCCGAAAGATCGAGTCCGGCGCGATGTCCCCACGCGATAAAACGATGGGCTCCATCGTCTCGGCTTTGGAAGAAGCAAATATTGAGTTTACAACCCCGGATGGTGTTCGCCTAAAAGATCAAAATATTATGGTTATTGAAGGCGTGGATTGTTTCCTTCAGCTTACCGAAGACATTTATTATACAATGAAAGGTTGTGGGAGTGATTGTATTCGATTTATGAATGGCGATAGTTCAAGGATGAATAGCATAGAGTGGGCATCTTTAGTAAAACTCAGGAAAGCAAGTATGAGGTTTAGAATACTGATCAAAGAAGGAAATACAAACCTTCACCTTCCTCTTGACGAGTATCGCTGGGTACCGGCTGCGTATTTTCGATATAATCTCCTCGCAATTTATAAGAACAAGGTTGCGATAAGCGTATATGAAAAGGATACACAACAGGATATGCATAAGGTCATAGTGAGCCACGCAACCAAAACCTTTTCTGACCGAGCGAGGTCGATTCTTTCTAAACAGGAGCGATTGGCTCAACTCGATCAAATTAGGGTTTTCACCTACAATCCGAATGGTGAAAATCTTGGAAAAGATTCTCTAAATCATAGCGAAGTGATAAAAATTGGGGCTTCGTTTTTAACAGACAAGCCTACAATGCAGCGAATTTTAGTAAATAGATTTCCAGTCCTGTTGATCGATGAGAGCCAAGACACAAATAAACTACTTATGGAATCTTTTTTTGCAGTTCAGAATATTTGGAAACAGCAGTTTTGCTTGGGACTGTTTGGCGACATGATGCAAAGGATTTATGCGGATGGGAAACCTGACCTTGGACGCAATCTGCCCCCTGACTGGGCTAGACCAGCCAAAACTATAAATCACCGTAGTCCCAAGCGAATAATCCGGCTGATAAATAAAATCCGGGCTGCTGTTGACGAACAGGAACAAAAGCCGAGATCAGATAAAGAAGATGGATGGGTTCGGATATTCATTCTTCCCAGCGCAACCGAAGGTAAACCGGCCCTAGAACGAAAAGCCGCCAACCACATGCAAACGGTTACTGGCGATCCGGAATGGCAAAACAACGGCGAATGGGCTTTTTGCCGATGTTCGAGCCTCTATATAAACAAGGCACACTGAACATCGGTCTCTTAGATGGATCCCTTGCAGGAATTAAGTTTTTCTCCGATCAAGTATTGCCTTTAATTAAGGCTCAAAAGGCTGGGGACAAATTCAAGGTTGCGGCAATCGTTAGAAAGTTTTCCCCTTTACTGTCCAAGGAAACATTAAAGGCAAATCCAGAGAAGCAGTCAGAACAAATCCTCAAAGCTAGCAAGGCGGTTGAAGATTTGTTGTTGTTATGGGGGGAAGGGAAAGAGCCGCGATTTGTTGATGTTCTTCGTTCTGTTCAGAAAACGGGACTTTTTGAGATTCCGGGAAAACTACAGACCATTGCCTCAAGAAGTGAGGAAGAGCAGAAGGCCGTAGAGGAATCCATCGACTCAACCACTGAGGAAAGTGAAGAAGATTCCTCTCAGATTGCTGCGTGGGACAAAATGCTTATCTCCAGATTTGCTCAGCTAGAAGGATACATAGAGTACATCCAAGGTCGTGCTGATTTTGACACACATCAAGGAGTTAAGGGTCTACAATTTCCGCGCGTAATGGTTATTATCGATGATGAATCGGCGCGCGGATTTCTTTTTAGTTATGACAAACTGTTTGGTGCAAAAGGAAAGACAAAAACGGACATTGAGCATGAGCAAGCCGGAGAAGAGACTGGCATCGATAGAACTCGCCGCTTGTTGTACGTTACATGCAGTCGCGCTCAACAAAGTTTAGCCATAGTGTGTTACTCCGCTAATCCGCAGGCGGTGCAACAACATGTGCTATCAGAAGGTTGGTTTGATACCAACGAGATTTTGATGTCACTCTAATGAGAGTGGCCAGAGGGGGCAGTACATGAATGGCTTAGAACTGCTTGCAATTGGAGCAAATATTGCCGCAATCGCTACGGCATGTTTTGCAGGATGGGCTTATTGCTCTTTTCGCTGGGAGCGGCGAGGCAAGCGAATACGGCTAGAAAATTATTTAAAGCATGAAAAAGCAGAGGGGACAGATAAAGGGCAGAGAACCGTTATGCACTTAGTCGTGAGATTGGGCATGACAGAAACAGAGATAGTTGATGCAGCATTTCGTAGTAACTGTATTAACCGTAAAATTAAGGCAGACGGTGGCGGAGCAGCAACTACACTGCTTCTAGAGTACTCCGGCCAAATATGATGGAGGTCGAACAATTACTGATACTTGACTGTCCGGCGATATTGCCTAAGTCTGACGTTATCCGGCTTTCGGGCCAATTAACTACCTAGGAACTACCTGACGCCATGAACGCGCTTTTAACAAAACTGAGGGTCTGGACTAAGTCCGTACACCACTTGAAGAAAGTGGTGGGTGCGACAGGGATTGAACCTGTGACCCCTACCGTGTGAAGGTAATGCTCTACCGCTGAGCTACGCACCCACGCCTAAAAAAAAGAGCATAGCTGGTTTAGGAGAGATCCCACTTCCATTATGAGTCATCCCCGCGGAAGCGGGGATCCCGTTTTTATAAAAGGAAACGGGACTCCCGCTTTCGCGGGAGTGACGGAAGGGATTGTTCCGCCTAGTCCTAATCATGCTCAAATCATGGAAACCAAGGGCGAGAAGAAGGTCTTCCGCCTGTTTTTTCCGTCCTCTGACTACTTATTTCCCCCTTTGCTGTCAAGCTTTACCCTGTTAACCTCTCCCTATGACGGCTGACTCCCTCTCGCCTGCGCTTAAACCCCATATTCTGGTCGTGGATGACGACGACCGGCTAAGGGAGCTTTTGCGCCTGTTTTTGGCCGAAAACGGCTTTGTCGTAAGCACGGCGGCGGGTGGGGCCGAGGCGCGGGGCAAGCTGCACTCGCTTGCTTATGATTTACTCGTGCTTGATATCATGATGCCGGGGGAGAGCGGGCTGGATCTGGCCAAAGCCCTGCGCCGGGGCGAGGTTGGGCAGGGGCTGGCCAGCGTGCCGATCCTTTTGCTCACCGCGCGGGCGGAAGCCTCCGAGCGCATCGAAGGGATGGAGACAGGCGCCGACGATTACCTGACAAAACCGTTTGAGCCGCGTGAGCTGTTGCTGCGCATTCATGCGATTTTGCGCCGGGTGGGCAAGCCGGAGAGCGCCGATCTGCCGCGTCTTAAGCTTGGGGTGTGGACCTATGACCCCGCGCGCGATGAATTGATATCAGAGACCGAGACGCTGCGTCTTACGGATATGGAGGCGAGCTTGATGCGTATTCTGGCCGCTGCGCCGGGTGTGGTGGTCAGTCGCGAATTGCTGGCCGAACGCACGGGCAAGGGCGGGGCGATCAATGATCGCACAATTGATGTGCAGGTCACACGCCTGCGCCGCAAGATTGAGGGCGACACGCGCAACCCGCGCTATCTCGTGACCGTGCGGGGCGAGGGCTATATGCTCATGCCGGATGTGGAGGGGTGATGAACCTGCCCATGCCGCTGCGTTGGCTGACCCGGCCCTTGAAACGGTTGCTGCCGCAAACGCTTTTTGGCCGCACGTTGCTTATTATCGTTTTGCCGACCTTGCTCACGCTCATTGTCGCGACGTTTGTGTTTTTTGATCGGCATTGGCATGCGACGACCTATCGCCTGACCCACGCGGTGGCTGCCGATATCGGCGTTGTGGTCGATATGCTGGAGTCGACGGACGTTGCGCCTGACGATGCGATGATCACACGTCTCGCGCAGGTCAAGATGGATTTGTCCCTGACCTTTGCGCCGGGCAAGACAATCGAACCGCGCAGCAAACGTAGTATCAATCCGCTTCATGTGATGCTCAGCAACGCATTGGACGAGCGGACGCCCTATCCGCACCGGATATTTATGCGTGACGAGCCGAATACGGTGATTGTTCAAATCGGCACGCAGCGCGGTATCTACAGCTTTCGCATTCCCCAGCGTCGCATTTATACGCCGACGACCGAGGTCTTTATCGGCTGGATGATCGGCAGCTCGATCTTGCTTTCGACGATTGCGCTGTTGTTTATGCGCAATCAGGTGCGGCCTGTGCGCCGTCTGGCCGATGCGGCGGAAGCGATCGGCAAGGGACAGGAGGTCCCATGGTTCAAGGCCGAGGGCGCGATGGAAGTGCGCCAAGCCGCCGCCGCCCTTATGATCATGCGTGATCGTATCCGGCGCGCCGTGACCCAGCGCACGGCGATGCTGGCGGGTGTGTCGCACGATCTTCGGACGCCGCTCACACGGATGAAGCTGCAACTCGCGATGATGCCGGAGACGGCGCAGACGCGCGGCTTTGTCTCCGATATTGCGGATATGGAGCGGATGGTGGAGGCGTATCTTTCCTTCGCGCGCGGTGAAGAGGCAGAGCCCATGGAAAACGTAGCTATGGGCGCTTATTTGGGTGAGGTTGTCGAGGCGATGAAGCGCCAGAACCCGCAGGTGACGCTCACGATACAAAACGATGTGTGCCTCATGCTCCGGCCACAGGCCTTTAAACGCTGCGTTGAGAACTTGATTGCAAACGCCCTGCGCTATGGCAAGAGGGCGGCGGTGACGTTGGCGGTCCGTGATGGTGCGATGGATATTTTGATCGACGATGATGGGCCCGGCATCCCGCCGGAGCGCCGCGAAGATGTGTTTAGGCCGTTTCTCCGCCTTGATGAAAGCCGCAATCTGGATACAGGCGGGGTGGGGCTTGGCCTGACGATTGCGCGGGATATCGCGCGCGCGCATGGCGGCGATATCGGGCTTGAACAAAGTCCGCTGGGCGGCCTTCGCGCGCATGTGTGGTTGCCTGTGTAGTTAAAATTGGAGGTCAAAGTAAAGTGAAATTAGATTGGCTTGTTTCGCCAGTGTCGTCATTCCGGGGCGCGCGGAGCGCGAACCCGGAATCCCATTGTTTTCTGCTGTAGAACCAAATGGGATTCCGGATTCCATTTTCTTTTCGTCTCTCTTCGCGCGACGAAAAGAAAATGGCTCCGGAATGACGGTATTATTTCTGTTTGTGCTGGACTTAAGGCTGATGCTTCGTAAGAAAAGAAGACAAAGGAGATAACAATGACTCTCGCGCTGGCGTTTCCGCCGATTGATCCGGTGTTTTTCGAACTCGGGCCGTTTGAAATCCGTTGGTACGCCCTTGCGTATTTGACCGGGTTTATTTTGGGGTGGCGGCGCTGTATGGCGTTGGCGCAGCAATGGGGCGGCCCCGTGACGGCCAAGCATTACGATGACTTTCTCACTTGGGTTGTGATCGGTACGCTCCTTGGCGGGCGGCTTGGCTATGTGTTGTTTTACCAATTTCCTTACTACCTCGATAATCCCGCCGAAATCGTGCAAATCTGGCGTGGCGGCATGTCGTTCCATGGCGGGATGCTTGGGGTGATCGGCGCGGCGTGGTTGTTCGCGCGTTCACGCAAGATCCCGTTTTTTGCCTTTACGGATCTGCTTGCGCTCGTCGCACCAATTGGCCTGTTCTTTGGACGACTTGCCAATTTTGTGAATGGCGAGCTTTATGGTCGCGCCAGCGACGCGCCATGGGCGGTGATCTTTCCCCATGGCGGGGATATCGCACGTCACCCAAGCCAGATATACGAAGCGGCACTTGAAGGTGTCCTTTTATATGTCATCCTCTACGCTTTCTCGCGCGTGCCGACCTTTCGGGTTGCGCATGGGGTGCTGTCTGGCGCGTTCTTAAGCGGCTATGCGATCTTTCGGTTTATCGCCGAGTTCTTCCGCGAACCCGATGCCCAGCTTGGCTTTCTCTTTGCCGGGGCGACGATGGGGCAGTTGCTATGTATCCCAATGTTTATCGCGGGTGAGGCCCTGACCATGTGGGCAATCCTGCGTTATAAGAAACGAGCGCAACAGCCATGACCCACCTTACCCGCCTTGTCCATGATACCATCGCGGCGCAGGGACCGATTTCGGTTGCGCAGTTTATGCAAATCGCCCTTCAACATCCGGACGGCGGCTATTACACCACGGGCGATCCGCTGGGCCGCGCCGGGGATTTCATTACCGCGCCGGAAATCAGCCAGATGTTTGGGGAGATGATAGGGTTGTGGCTTGCGCAGATGTGGCGCGAGGCTGGTTCGCCCACTGACTTTACATTGCTTGAATTGGGAGCAGGGCGCGGGACGTTGATGCTTGATGCCCTGCGGGCGACCCAACATGTCGAGGGCTTTCATGCGGCGGCCCATCTAACATTCTTGGAATCCAGCCAGACCCTCCGCGCCATGCAGATGGAACTGTTGGCGGCCTATAATCCCACGCATGTGGATTCGCTCGACGAGTTGCCTGCGCGCCCTGTCTTTATGATCGCGAACGAGTTTCTGGACGCGATGCCAATCCACCAATATGTGCGCACGCCCCATGGCTGGCGCGAGCGTATGGTCGACAGCCAACAGGGGTCGCTTGTGTATACCCTTGCGCCGCACGATCCGTTGTTGCCTTTGCCAGAAACGTTGGATTTCTTCGAAGTCTCGCCGACAGCGTTGACCTTTGTGAAGCAGATAGCGCGCCGCGTGGCCAAAGACGGTGGCGCGGCGCTTTGGATTGATTATGGGTATGCCATGCCCGGCGGCGTCGACACGTTTCAGGCCGTGTCCGGTCACGATATTGTCTCGCCGCTTGCGCGGGTGGGGGCAGTGGATTTAACGGCTCATGTTGATTTCGAGGCTGTGCGGATAGCCAGCGAGCGTGAAGGGGCAAAGCCGCTTCCGCTCATGACGCAAGGAGATTTTCTTCGTTCGATGGGGATCGAGCTTCGGGCTGCGGGGTTGGCCCAGAAGGCGAGCGAATCACAAAGCCGGGCGATAGATATTGCGCTGACCCGGCTTACGGGGGAATCTGAAATGGGTAACCTCTTCAAAGTTCTAGGCGTTGTTGGTTTCCATCATTCCGGCATGTAGGACGCTTGGCACGAGGGGAAAAGTATGCATTCATGCGTGTGTTTTCTGGTTAAGGCCTGAGTCGGCGCATAAAGGCGAGGGATCAGCCTTAAATAGGTATTTGCATAACCGTGTCTTGCATGCTCGCACTGTCCGGCTTAAGAGGTGAGAGCCTAATGATGGCGAAGCAGGGACGCGCAAGCATCGGTGCTTGTCTAAAAAAGAACGTATCATTAAAAAGTTGGCGAAGAACAGACAGGGGTAGACTCACATGATCGAAATGCTGCAGGACACGACCTTTTCAGGTCTTCAGGGGCTCAAACATGGTTTTTTTACGCGTCAAGGTGGCGTAAGCGAAGGTGTTTTTGCTTCACTCAATTGCAGCCCAACATCGACTGATGACATGCCGCACATCGTGCAGAATCGTGCGCGTGTGGCCGAAACGTTCGGGGTCCCGGCAAACAAGATCCTGACCTGTTACCAGATTCATGCGTCGAACGTGAT
>CAYZXV010000041.1:0-9062 GCA_964482525.1 uncultured Rhodospirillaceae bacterium
ACTTCCCCGATACGATAAACGGTTTCTCCAGCATCTTTCAGGAGCGTTGAAACGGACTCCGCATCTTCTGGGGCGACGATAACAACCATGCCAATACCGCAATTAAAAGTGCGTGCCATTTCTGTGCTACACACCCCGCATTTCTGTGCGAGCCAACGGAAAACGGGTGGCATGGGCCAGCTTTTGGCGCTGATCCAAACGCCAAGACCTTCAGGCAAAACACGAGGGATGTTTTCAAGAAGCCCCCCACCGGTGATATGCGCCATCGCCTTGATGTGTCCCGTTTTGATTGCGGCCAGAAGGGGGCGAACATATATACGCGTGGGCTCAAGCAAAGCTTCCCCAAGAGATCGTGAAGGATCAAAGGGGGCTGGGTCGGTCAGGGCTATCCCCTCCTGTTCCACAATTTTTCTAACAAGGGAGAAGCCGTTGCTGTGAACGCCGCTTGATGCGAGGCCCAAAACGATATCCCCATCAACTACCGTGTTTCGTGGCAGGATGGCCTCGCGCTCGACTGCGCCCACGGCAAAGCCGGCTAAATCATAATCTTTGGCCTCATACATGCCGGGCATCTCGGCAGTTTCCCCCCCAACAAGGGCACATCCAGCCTGTTTGCAGCCTTCCGCTATTCCCGAAACAACCGCCCGTGCAGTGGAAACATCCAAAGCCCCGGTAGCAAAATAATCAAGGAAAAACAATGGCTCAGCGCCCGAAACCACGAGATCGTTTACGCACATCGCAACCAGATCGATGCCAATGGTGTCATGTTTGTTGGATTCGATGGCGATCTTGAGCTTGGTGCCCACACCATCAGTCGAACTAACAAGTACAGGGTCTTGGTATCCTGTGGCTTTAAGGTCGAAAAGAGCCCCAAACCCGCCAAGGCCTGCATCAGCCCCGGCGCGAGCCGTGGCTTTGGCGAGCGGTTTTATGGCCTCAACTAGGGCGTTTCCGGCATCGATATCGACGCCCGCGCGGGCATAGGCGTCTTTTGAGCAAGAGGAGTTTGGTTCCATGGGCGCCTTCATGCGGTCAAAGTTGCTGGATACAAAAAGTTTCTATAGAAGATAACGAACGGAATGGCAATCGGGCAGGCCCAAAATGCGCGCAATCACAGCAACAGTGTTAACCTTTTTTCTGGCATTTTATGCTTCGCCACTTTTGGCGCAAGAAGATCGGGCAATTTATCTAGTTACGGACGTGACCGTAGATGTGACCGCAGATAGCGCAACGGCGGCCCGGGACCAAGCCCTTGTTCAGGCGCAGCGCGACGCGTTTAACCAACTTTTATCGCGTCTTGGAAGTGAAGATCGGACACCCCCCACTACGGATGACGCGATCGCGGTCCTAGTTCAAGCCTTTGAGGTCCAGAAGGAATTTGTGCGCGGGGTGCGATATAAGGGGACATTTTCTATCCAATTTCGTCCCGAGAAGGTGCGAGAGTTAATGGGGTTGTGGGGCGTATCAATTACAGAGAGCCGGTCTCTGCCGATGTTGATCCTACCGATATTTCGTGAACAAGCGAGAGATGTGTTGTGGGAAGACGCAACACCATGGCGCGACGCATGGCAGGCTCGCGTAAAAAACGCAGGCCTTGTCCCCCTGATAATTCCATCCGGTGATTTGGATGACATTGCTAAAATAAGCACGCGAGAAGCGTTGGATGGGAAAGCGCAGGCCATTGTGGACCTGGTTAAAAAATACCAAGCTGGTGGATTGTGTGTGGCTGTTCTTGTTTCCGAGCCACCCAAAGAGACAGGGGGGAGACAGGCCGAAGTCCACGTTATGCGTTATACTACAGATGGCGCCCCCGTTGGCGAATGGGAAAAATGGCTGCTCTCGGTACAAGAAGGAACTATGGTGGCGCTCATTGATCGCGGCATTCAGCAGGTTGTGTCGCGGCTTGAGCAGGGGTGGCGCGAGGAGCGGAACCAACCAGAGGGCCCCCCGGTTTTCCTTCCTGTGAATGTGGCGGTTCCCACCTTGGCGGCGTGGGAACGCATTCGCCAAAAGCTCTCGCAACTTCCTATGATTGTTCGGGCGCATATGGTTACTATGACGCGTGGTCTTGTCCACATCGAGCTAGAATTTCGCGGCAACATCCCGTTGCTCCAAGAAGCCCTTAAAGAGCAAGATTTGTTGCTTCAGGCGCAGGAGCAGGGCGGGTGGATTCTTATTCAAGAGGAATAAACATGACTCAAAACAGCACAAATCAGACTCGGTTCTGGCTTTTTGTTACCCTTGCCTTTGGTTTTATTATTTGGGCTTTGAAACCTATGTTGCTTCCCTTTGTTGCAGCCAGCGTTCTTGCCTATTTTTTAGATCCGGCCGTCGAAAAGCTTGGGCGTTGGAAAGTATCACGATGGCTTGGCACCCTTATCGTTCTTCTTGCCTTTATCTTGGGGGTGACGCTCTTGATTTTATTACTGGCCCCAGTTGTTCAAGGACAGTTAGCGGCGCTTTTACAAGCGTTGCCGGAATACGTTCAGATTGCGCGCGAAAAAATTCTTCCCTCCATTTATGCATGGCTTGAAAAGCTTTCCCCGACGGAGGTCGAAAAGTTACGCGAAGCCGCTGGCGCGTATGCGGGCGACGCGGTAGGCATTGCAGGAAAGATGTTGCAAAGCCTTGTCAGCAAAAGTTTCGCGCTTTTGGATATTCTGGGTCTTTTGATTATCACGCCTATCGTTGCTTTTTACCTCTTGCGTGACTGGCCCCAGGTTAAAAAGACTGTCGACAACCTTGTCCCTCGCCAGCAACACGGATTGGTTCGTCGGGCAATGGGTGATATAAACGAAACGCTTTCTGGCTTTTTGCGGGGCCAGGCTCTGGTCTGCGTTTCTTTGGCGGCCGTTTATGGCGTCGGTCTCTCTCTTGTTGGACTCAAGTATGGCGCGACCATTGGCCTTGTCGCTGGAGTCCTGTCGTTTATCCCATATGTTGGCTCTGGCTTTGGGCTGGTTGTAAGCCTTCTCTTCGCCTTTATCCAGTTCGACGACATGGTGTCAATCGGGATGGTGCTTGCCGTGTTTCTGGTTGGCCAAACGCTTGAAGGCTATGTTCTTACGCCAAAGCTGGTCGGGGACCGTGTGGGTCTGCATCCGGTTTGGATCCTTTTTGCCCTGTTTGCTGGGGGGAGCTTGCTTGGTTTTGCTGGTGTTTTGATCGCGGTGCCAGTCGCGGCGGTTTTGGGCGTTCTAATCCGGCTTGCGATTACTCACTATAAGGACAGCACCTTTTTTCATGGCAGCGGCAAAAGCGGTAAAGCATGACACGGCAATTCACGCTTCCCCTGCCGCAAATGACGGCCATGACGCTTGAGGATTTTTTGCCATCGCCCTCAAACGCGCAGGCCGTGCAGTGGCTGATCAGCACGACCCCGACGCAGTGGCCGGGTCATGCCCTTCTTCTTGTTGGGCCCAGGGGGTCTGGAAAAACACATCTTGCCTCTATTTGGGCCGCTCAAAACGAAGCGCAATGCGTGAGGCTTGGGGCAGAGTCGGTTTTAGAATCCATTGCCCGTGGCGCGGCGATAGCGCCAGCCTATACATTAGACGATGCGGATGGGTGTGCCGGATGTCGTCGAGAGCAAGAGTGGCTTCAGCATTTTTATAATGCGACCCAAGCGGCGGGTGCGATCGTTCTGTTCACCGCGCAAACACAACCTCAGGAATGGGGCCTTGACCTTCCGGATATCCTTACGCGCTTGAAAAGCTGTCCTGTTGCGACCTTAAAAGAACCGGACGATGAGCTTATGCGTGGGCTTTTGTTAAAACTGTTTCGAGATCGCCAACTGCTTGTTGATCCTGGCGTTGTCGATTATCTTGCGGCGCGGCTTGAGCGCACCGGGACAGCGGTACAGGCTGCCGTTGCGGCGCTCGACGTTGCTGCGCTAGAGGGCCACCGGAAGATCTCCATCCCTCTTGCCCAAAAAATATTAATGAACGAGGAAATTCCATGAAAATTTTTTCGGCGCTTTATGCCTGGACTTTGCGGCTTGCCCGTCATCCCCGGGCGCCAGCATATCTTGGGGCCTTAAGCTTTGCCGAGTCGTCTTTCTTTCCCATTCCTCCGGATGTTATGCTTGCCCCCATGTGTTTAGCAACGCCCCGGAAAGCGTGGTTTTTTGCATTGCTCACGACAGTGGCTTCCGTTTTAGGTGGAGCCCTTGGGTTTGCCATTGGCCTTTATGCGTTCGATTTAATTGAACCGTGGTTACTGACTTCACGCTATTGGCCCGCATATCAGACGGCGGTGACTTGGTTTAATGATTGGGGATTTTGGGCCGTTTTTGTCGCGGGGTTTTCGCCGATCCCTTATAAAGTTTTTACAATTGCTGCCGGTGCCCTAAGCATGAACCTTCCCTTGTTTGTTTTGGCTTCGGCAATTGGGCGCGGCGGACGCTTTTTTTTGGTGGCTGGGCTTATGGCTTGGGGCGGGGCGCGGATGGAAGCCGCCCTGCACAGCTACGTGGATCGGTTGGGCTGGGCCACGGTCGGATTAATCGCCCTCGGTAGTTTGGTTGTGCACTACACATAGCCGGCAGATAAAGCCTTGCAAGACTACGTCGTTCACGGACCCGTGACGACCATACACCCGTGGCCCTGTTGAATGAGGCTTGAGCAAGCTTGCCGCGCGGTTATTTGTTCAAGACCGGTAAAACGTGCCCGATAAACAACGGAGCCATCACTCATGGTCAATTTTTGAAGACTTTGTTCTGTTCCACTCAACATCGACGAAAGAGAAAGCGCCATGGTGCGGAGGGCTTTTTGTGCGGTGTCTATGTCGCTGTATGCTCCGACCTGGATACTCCATCCACCGGCGCTATCCTCTGAGGCGGGGCGTTGGCCTGGCGGCGGCGTGGGTGGGCCAAAGGGGCTGGACGGAGGAGTTGGGGCTGTGACGGGCGTTGTTGTGTTGGGTGTTGTGTAGATATAACGGCCCCCGGCGCTTTTTCGACGAACGCGTGGTTCTGTGGAGGATGAGGGCGTCTTTGTCGGCAAAGGAAGCTCTGCCAGAGCTGAATCTGTGCCTCTAATAGCGCCAAAACCCGCATCAAGCAGGCGGCGCATCGTTTCGTTGCGCGAAGCCGTTGAGCTTCCACCGAACACAACGCCGATCAGTCGAGTCTCGCCCCGCTGGGCCGAGGCCACAAGATTGAAGCCAGAGGCGCGAATGTACCCGGTTTTAATACCATCCATGCCTGGATATTGTTTCATAAGGTGGTTGTGATTGTCGTGAATAACCCCCTTATATTCAAAGGTACGGCGGCTGAAAAATGGGTAAAACCCAGGATAGTGCTGAATAAGAGCGTATCCCAGCATGGCCATATCCCGGGCCGATGTGATTTGGTTGGGGTCGGGCAGGCCGTTTGGGTTTTGAAAAACAGTCTGCCTCATACCAAGGGCTTTGGCTTGTAGATTCATCATAGAAGCGAAACCGCGAACCGAACCGCCGATCGCTTCCGCGAGAACAACAGAGGCGTCGTTGGCAGACTCTGTAACGAGGGCTAAAATAGCATCTTGAACCCGGATTGTTTGGCCCACGCGAAGCCCAAGCTTCGAAGCTGGTTGGGCCGCCGCCGTTTTTGAAACAGGCAGGGGAGTATCAAGCCGAAGTCGACCCGCCTCGAGCGCCTGAAAGGTCAGGTATAGTGTCATCATCTTTGTAAGTGAGGCAGGATGACGGGTTGCGGTTCCGTTGACTTCATGCAAAATCCGCCCTGTGGTTGCGTCGATGACAAGCTCGGCGCGACGATCGGGGGCGGGGCGCTTTTGTTTTGAAGCTTTGGCTTGGGCTGGCACAGAAAGGCCAACAAAAACAAGGGTCAAGATGGTCACAAGAAGGCGTGGATCCATCGGACGCAAAGGGAAGCGAAAAAACAACATCATATCCCGAATCACTGCATGTTCGACAAGCAGGCAAGATGTCCGCAAAGTTGTCTAAAAGCAAGCTTTGGAACTTTTTTGAAAATTTGGATTCACTTTCTCTTGACACGGTTAACCTTTGTGTTTACGTTAACCATCACATGTTGCGGTGCAACATGCTTCTATATGCACTTATCCGGCGGCGAGGTGTTCGCTTGCGGGGGGCGCGGGTTTTTATTGGAGGAAAGAAATGCAAAATACAACAAACGAGCAGTTTGAGAAATTCTCCAACAATCTGCTTCAGGTTGCTACGGACACAAACACCCTCTGGACCGATTCCGTTAAGGCATCGCTGCAGTCCATTTCGATTGTCACTAAGGGGTGCACGGATTTATGCGACAGCTACAGCTCGATGGTTCAGAAGTATTTGGATCAGTCCAGCAAGATTGTCCGCACCCTTTCATCCGCGACGTCGGTCAACGACCTTGTTGATACCCAAAACACTGTTTTGAAGAACAGTCTTGACTCGCTCGTGACGGACATGTCGAATATCACGCAGCTTTCGACGCGCATCGCGCAGCAAGCGGTTGAACCGGTGACAAACCAGATCAACAACTCGATCTCGAAACTTTCTAAAACAATCGCTGCCTAATCGGTTGTTTCGAAACGAAAAGCCCCGCCGTTATAAAACGGCGGGGCTTTTTATTGTGGGAATTTGTCCCTATTTTTGGGCGATAATCATCACAATTTGACGCCCCTCGAAACTGGGCTCGCTTACGACCTTGCCCAGATCGTCGAGCGTCTCGCGCACACGTTTAAGCAGGGCTTGTGCGATGTCTTGGTGGGCCATTTCGCGACCACGGAAGCGAAGGGTGATTTTCACTTTGTCGCCATCCTCAAGGAATGAACGAGCATTTTTCATCTTAATGTTGAAATCGTGGTCATCAATGGCGGGACGAAGTTTGATTTCTTTTAGCTCCACGACCTTTTGTTTCTTGCGGGCCTCTGAGGCTTTTTTCTGCTGTTCGAACCGATACTTGCCGTAATCGAGGATTTTGCACACAGGCGGTTCAGCGCCGGGCGAGATTTCGACGAGATCAAGGCCGATTTCCTCGGCTTTGGCGAGAGCTTCGCGCACAGTCATAAGACCGAGCATTTCGCCATCGGAGTCAATGACACGGATTTGTTTTGCAATAATGGCCCCATTGACGCGGGGTCCTTCATTCTTTTCACGCCGGACGGGCTCAGTGGGCCGTGATCCGGTAAGGGGTGGACGAGCGATGGACGTATCTCCTTCTGCAGTTAAAACCATAACAAGGCGCGCATGATGGTCAAAAAAAAGGGGGCTGACAAGCCCCCTTTTAAGGTTTCGTGCCTGTTATGGGCTGTTTTTCCGCAAAATATCCGGGGGTGTGGCCTCTTTAACCATGCGGGCAATGGCTTCTTCAAGGCCCACGACTTCCTGTGCCTGTCCATCCAAGCGGCGTATGGCGACTGCGCGGCTTTCGGCCTCTTTCTTGCCGACAACCAAAATGGCCGGCACCTTCATCAGGCTGTGATCACGGATCTTGGCGTTGATCTTTTCGCCACGCAGGTCGATCTGCGCACGAAGCCCAGCATCCACCAGTTTTTGATACACTTCTTCGGCATAGGCATCCGCATCATTGGTGATGGTGCAAACGACCGCATGAAGGGGTGCCATCCAAAACGGAAACTTGCCTGCATAATGTTCAACCAAAATGCCCATAAAACGATGGAAAGTACCCAATGTCGCGCGATGGAGCATCACGGGGCGGTGCTTTTGGCCATCCTCACCGACATAGGAAATGTCAAGACGTTCGGGCAGCACAAAGTCGCACTGCAAGGTGCCGCATTGCCATTCACGGCCGATTGCATCGCGCAAATAGAACTCGATCTTCGGGCCGTAAAACGCACCATCGCCTTCGTTCAAATCATATTCGAGGCCTGCGCCTTTGAGGGCCGTATGCATCGCACCTTCGGCCTTGTCCCACACCTCATCAGAGCCACCGCGCACATCGGGGCGGGTGGCGAGGCGCACACGATGAACTTTGAACCCCATATCGGTATAGGTTTCGTCAACGAGCTTACAGAACTGTAAGCTTTCTGCCATGATCTGCGACTCCATGCAGAAAATGTGGCCGTCATCCTGCACCATCTGGCGGACACGCAACAAACCGTGCATCGCGCCGTGCGCTTCGTTGCGGTGGCAATTGCCGAACTCCGACATGCGGATCGGCAGGTCGCGATAGCTTTTGATCCCCTGTTTGAAAATCTGCGCATGGCCAGGGCAATTCATGGGCTTGAGGCCAAGCATTTCATCGCGCGAGCCTTCTTCGGCTGACTTTGCGATTTGAACCTTGAACATCTTGTCGCCATACATGTCCCAGTGGCCGGAAGCTTTGAACAGCGAGCTGTCGAACAGCTGAGGCGTTTTCACCTCGGTATAGCCGGTCGCATCCTGACGGCGGCGCATATAGCTTTCAAGGCAGCGATACACGGCCCACCCCTTTTGATGCCAGAACACCGAGCCCGGCGCTTCATCTTGGAAATGATAAAGATCAAGCTCTCGTCCCAGCTTGCGATGGTCGCGTTTTTCTGCCTCTTCAATCATGGTGAGGTATTCGGATAGCTCTTTATCATCGCGCCAAGCGGTCCCATAGATACGGTGCAACATCGCGTTCTTGCTGTCGCCGCGCCAGTACGCGCCAGCAACTTTGGTCAGTTTAAACGCGCCGCCAACAGCCCCGGTCGATGGCAAGTGGGGCCCGCGACAAAGATCAAACCAATCGCCCTGATCATAGATGGAAAGGATCTGATCTTCCGGCAGATCGCGGATGAGCTCAACCTTGTACATCTCTCCCTTTTTTTCAAAGAGAGCGATGGCCTCCGCGCGGCCCATGATCTTGCGGACGAAGGGTTGGTTCTTCGCGACGATCTCCCGCATTTTTGCTTCGATCTTGGGCAGGTCCTCAGACGAGAAGGGTTCGTTGCGTGCAAAATCGTAGTAAAAGCCGTTTTCAATTGACGGCCCGATGGTGACTTGGGTGCCGGGGAACAGCTCCTGCACAGCCTGTGCCATCACATGCGCGGCATCGTGACGGATCAGCTCCAAAGCTTCCGGGGATTTGCGGGTAACGATTTCGACCTTGGCATCTTGTTCAATAGGCAAAGAAA
>CAYZXV010000042.1:0-8847 GCA_964482525.1 uncultured Rhodospirillaceae bacterium
CACTTTTTTGACCCCGCCCCTAACCCCTCCCCAAGGGGAGGGGGATACCTGCGTTATTATTGATAGAACGTCCTAAAAAATTCTGCACGTAAGAGAGATTCACTCACCGCGATACAGGAGAAATCCCCCTCCCCTTGGGGAGGGGTTAGGGGCGGGGTGTATAAAACCAAGAAATCAGAGCTATACGTGATCCTTTACTCTTGGGGAGGGGTTAGGGGCGGGGTGTATAAAACCAATATTGTGGACACAAGCGTGGCTTGGCAATCAAAGCTCGTTCCGTTCAGATTAAGCATTCTTTAAGCGGCGCGACCTAGGTTTGGAACCATGAAATCGTATCTAAAAACAATTGCCCTTATTTCCTTGATCGTGTGCAGCGGATGCGTTCCGTTCTGGCGTCAAGGGAAGAGCGCCGAGGTGGTGCCCATGCTGCCCGTGCATGAAAGCTGGTGCTACAAAACGCTTGGGCAAATTGATTGCTATCCAAAACCTCAGCGCCTGCCGCCCGAGTCGCTTGTTAGTGTTGATCCCCCTTCACGATTCCCTACAAGCCGTGAGGCTTATGCCAAAGCGCTCGCCGAGAGCGATTAGAGCACTTTCCAACTAACCGAATAGGCTAGGGTCCTAACGCTCTTAGGATAGAGGTACTGCGCCGTGGGTGATCGGTTAACAAGATGTTAGGGTGTCTGTGGCACAAGCGGTAAACGTCTTGTTGCCTCACCTTCGCCCATGCCGATCACCCCATCCTCCCAAATGACGCCTGAATCGTCGCGAGATGTGCCTGCTGGGCCGTCGTTGCGTCTTTTGGGAATTCTTGCGCTGACGGGTATGATCGTAATCGGCGTTCATGTTTTCATGCTCAATCTAAGCGCGGACCGCCACACGCTGTTGTTGCAATCGGTTATGGGGCCCTTTTGGGAACTTACGCCATATATTCTCTTGGGGTTGCAGGGGGCGTTGACCCTCCTTTTGGTTTATTTCATTTATCGCGCCGGGTCGCAGGGCAGCGAGGTGTCAAACCTCGCTCAGTCTTTGAAAAAAGCGAATGAAGAACTCAACCGCAAAATTGACGAACAAAAACGCATGGCGCGCGCGCTGCGTGAGAGCGAGCGGAAATATCGCGCGATTTTTGAGAACGCCGGAATCGGGATCTGTCAGATTGCGCCCACGGGCGAGTGGATCAACGCGAACCGCCGGATGGCACAGATTTTGGGGTACGACAATCCGCAAGACATGTTGATTGCTCAGCCTGATTTGCATGGCAAACTGTTCGTCGATTCGCATGTGCGACGTGACTGGTTCGCCCGTCTTGAGGAAGCAAACCAGCAAGGACAGGAGGCCGAGCTTCGTACCCTTGATGGGCGTGGCGTCTGGGTGAATATGACGGGCCATGCGGTGCGTGATGCCATTGGGGATATTGTGCATTTTGAATGCACGATGTTCGACGTCACGGCGCGCCGCAAGACCGAGATGGATTTGATGCGCACGAAAGAACAGGCGGATTTTGCGAACCGCAGCAAGTCTGAGTTTCTGGCGAATATGAGCCATGAATTGCGCACGCCGTTGAACGCCATTATTGGTTTTTCCGAAATCATTCGTGATCAGTTATTTGGTCCGGTGGGGCAACCCCAATATGTCGAATATGCGGGTGATATCTATGACAGCGGCTCGCTGTTGCTATCGCTGATCAACGATATTTTGGATATGTCAAAGATCGAAGCGGGGAAACGCGATTTAGCAGAAACGGTTTTGAATATCGATGACACGCTGCGTTCTGTCACACGTCTTGTGGCGGCGCGGGCCAAAGCGGGAAAGGTCAAGCTCACTGTCTCGGTTCCCCGTGAGATAGCCTCGTTCCGGGCTGAAGAACGTGCCTTTAAACAGATCCTGACGAACCTTTTGACTAATGCGATCAAGTTTACGCCAGAGGATGGCGCCGTTTCGATTTCGGCAGATGTTGACGCAGAGGGGCGCATCGTCATTGTTTGCAAAGATACCGGCATTGGTATGTCGGCGGAGGAGATTCCTATTGCGCTCACGCCCTTTGGCCAGATTGAAAGCGCGCTTAGCCGTAAAAATCAGGGTACAGGCCTTGGTCTGCCACTGACTTGCGCGCTTGTTGAATTACACGGCGGGAAACTTGATTTGCAAAGCGAGGTTGGTAAGGGTACGACCATCACATTGACCTTCCCCAAGGAACGCACCGTCGCCCGTGTGGGGTAGGTGACTAAACAACCTTCCGGTGAGCCATAAGCGCCATCATCGGCAGGTCGTGCGGGGCGTTGCCATACCCCCAGCTTTCGGTAAAAGGCCCATGTTCGCGCAGGTAAGCAGCAACAAGTTCTGCCTTGCGTTCCCGCACGCAATTACCGGAGGCCATCTCGCCCGTAAGCAGGCCATCCTTCACTTCCATTCGCGTGCAAAGCAGGCCGTCATAGGGAACCCCCTCAAGCATGGTCGGCATATAGAGGTCAAGGCTGCCTGAGGCGATCAGGATGTGATGGCCCCGTGCATGATGGTCTTTAAGGGCATCCAGCGTATCCAGCCAACGCGGCCATTCCTTCATCCGTGCGATGGCAGGGGCAAGGGATTGCACCGAACGGCCTGCCAAACATTGACGCAGCAGACTCTCTTTCATGGCTGTGCGGCGGCCCTTGCCAGCAGGCGCTGTCATATAAACGGCCAGTGACGAGAAAAGAGGAATAAACCAACGACCCCGGCCCATTACGGCCTGAAGAAAAGGGAGTAGGCTGTCGCCCGCCGCAAGCGTATCGTCGAAATCAAAGACGGCGATACCACGTCCGGATTGTTCCGTGCTCATCCGCGCCCATCCAAAAGAAGGGGGCGCCGCGTTTCTGGCAGTAGGCGCGTTTGGCCCGGTATGTGCCATTCGATGACGTTAAAACTGTGGCACGTTGAACAGGAAGCTTGCCAATGCGCGGCGTGCGCGCCGCATACGCTGCACTGCCATTCCGGCGCGGCGGGTGCCGTCAGAGCCTTGGCGGTCCAAGCGGCGGCGACTTTTTGATTGCCCGTTTCACGCGTTTCAAGGCGGGCCAGCATTTGATAGGTGGCCTGTGTGGCCTCGCCCTTGGAGAGAAGCATCATAAGATACCGCCGCGCTTCGCCCCATAAATCGGCTTTAAGGGCGGCTTCGGCCCGTGCCATCAGGCTTTCGGGCACTTCGGGATTGTCCGAGGTTAAACGCACGACCTTACGAAGCAGGCCGACCGGCGTTTCATCCTGATGCGCCCAAAGGAAGAGGGGGATCATGTGCGGGTGGGGTGCGCGGGACCAATCTTTTTCAATAACACGTAAGGCCGTACGCGCATGGCCAGCCGCAATCGAGGCCTCGGCGAGCACGAGCGTGGCGGGAGCCCAAAGAGGCCGAAGCTTCCGCGCGCGTTCGGCTTTTTCGATCGCTTGCTTCGGTTCCGAAGCTTTTAGGAGGTTTTGCGCCTGCGCTAGCAAGAGCGCGGCTTCGTGCCTTTGGGCCGTTGCGGTGTCGATAGCGCGAAGCTTGCGGGCTTTTTCAAGGGCTGTGAGGGCCTCGTCCCATGCTTCACGCCGCACCGCCATTTCAAGCCGCGCAAGAAAGAGCCATGGGGCATCGGGACAAGCTTTCGCAAGACCATCGATATGGGCGGCAGCTTGCGCGTCGTCGCCGCTTTTAAGCGCCTCCATGATGAGGCCGCGATAGCCAAGCGCAGCGGTTTCGTTCTCGCGGGTCATCGCCTGGTACAAGGTTTTGGCCGTTTTGGAGTCGCCAGCCATATGGGCGGATTGCGCCATCAGGAATTGGGTCAAGGATGTTTCGCCAAGAGCTTTGCGGGCACGCGCCGCGTGGCGGCCTGCTTCGGCCGTGCGGCCTTCTGCAATCGCGGCAAAACCTTGCGCAATATCTTTTTGTCCTTCTTTAAGATGCTTGATCTGACGGCCCAAGCTCCATGCCAGCGGCCCCTGCATGATCAAGCGCCACAAGCGGTCAAGCAAGACGAGCGCACCTGCCGCAAGCAGAATGAAAAAAACAAGAAAGGCGGCTGTGGTTTCAATCACCATATCACGCCATACGATCTGGGCTTCGCCGGGGGTATGCACGAGCCAAAGCGCCAAACCGACAAGCAGAAGAAGACGGATGAAAAACCCGATGCCGAACATTTAGGGCTCCTCTTTCTTCGGGGGGGGCGAGAGGGCATCAAACAAAACCTGTACAAGATTTCCCAAAGATTGCCTGACCGCCACGCGCGCGCGCGCGCGTTCTTGCCATTGGGCAAGGGCGTCTTGGGCAGCGGTGGGGAGTTCTTCAAACAGTGCCAGCGCCTCGCCCAGATGGCCTATCTTAAGCGCACGTTCCATATCGGCCAGTATGGCTTCGCCTGTCGATGTTTCGCTTGCCTGTCGGATCGAGACGAGAGACCTTAATGCTGCTTTTAGACGATCTTGCCAGGTGTGGGCCTGCGCTTCGCGCAGCGCAGTAGTCGCAGTTTTCACGCCAGTCTGCCAAAGGGCGGCCAGTTCATCCATGCTGGCCACGCCGCGCGGGGCCGCCTCCTGAAGGCGGGATAGAGGTTCGGTGGCTTCCGCGCGTCCGGCAAGCAAGATGGCAAGGCGCGCAAGATCCGCCTCGAACGGCTCGTCGGCGTCAATCTGGCTTTGCAGACGGGAGAGCGCCAAAAGCAGCGCAAAAACTTCCTGTTCGGTTCGGCTTTGTTCAGTTGTTTGTTGGGCTGTGTGAGTCAGCTGTTTTTGCAGAGCTTCTATGTCCTTTTTAAGCGAGTCGATCGCGCCCTGGTCCCCCGTGGCGAAGGTCGTCGCGGTCGCGGTTCCCTGCGGTGTGACGGCAGCGGATTCTAAGCCCGTAAGCCGCTCTTCAAGGGTTTTCAGGCGTGCTTCGGTCTGGGTTAAGCGGTTTTTCAGGTGGTGCAGGTCTGCGGCCTTATCGACCTCGCTCCCCAGGAACAAGGCCGTCGGTTCGCCCGTGTCATAGGTTGAATACAAGACAGCCCCGCCGACGAGCGCGATCACGAATACCACCGCGAACACCCACAGACGGGAAAACAGGCAAGATAGGCCTTTCTTTTCCGTAGCGTCGGGCGGTTCGGAAGAAGAAGGCATGGAAGGCAAAGGTTCTGTCACGGGGCGCCTCACGCAGAAGGGGGGAAATGCGTATGCAACAAGTCAATCAGGCTTGGTTCATTGGGGTGGTCAGCTGCGTGGACTGCACAAAACGGAAGGGCCGAAAGCGCCTTGGCAACCGATGGGCTCATGCCAAAGGCAGTGATGGGTCGACAGGTCTCGGCAAGGTTTTCGCGTTCCACCAGCTTGACGAAGATTTGGGCCGCGCGGGTTGAATGAAACAACACCGTCGCGATGGTTCCGGCCTTGAGTGCTTCAATCGTGTGTTCAGAAAGGTCGTCGACTTCGCGCGCTTTGTACAACGGCCAGTGAGTCACGCTCCATCCCCTGTCCGACAGCAGGACATGGGCTTCGGGGTGAACGTCTTCGCCGCCGATGTGAAGAATCGGGCTTTTGGGGCTTTCCTCGTCCATGATGAGTTCGGCCAGCGCCGCGCCATCGCCGTCGGCGCTTTTCACGTCTGAAAAACCAAAGGCCTTGGCATCTTCGGCTGTCTGGTCACCCACGCAGTAACAGGGCGTGTCGATCAGGTCGATCACTTCGCTGCGCCGCGGGGCCAAAACGTCGAGCGTTACGCGGCTTGTGAGGACGACAAGCGGCTCGCCCGCAGGCATGGCAGGGCGCAGGCAATAGATCGGTTCGATCGAAAGGAGGGACTCATGCATCACCTCATAGCCTTGGCGTTCCAGCTTGTCGATGAGCAGCTCGGCATAGGGCATAAGGCGCGTGACTAAAACGGTGGGCATCATGTGTCCATGGGTCGTGGTCAGGTCAGCAGCAGAAAAAGGCCGCAGGCAAAAGGGCTTTAATCTCGCTGCCGAGATCGTAGCCTATTTTTTCAGCCTCGCAAAGCCGCCCTTTGCCTTGTCGGCGCACAAGGTTTGTTCCATCGGGACATGCGGCAAGCGCGTCGAGGACCAGCGTATCATCCACGACTTGCGCCAGCGCGGCGATCGGCGTTCGGCAAGAACCGTCCAAAACCCGCAAGACCGCGCGTTCCGCCACAACGCAGGCCTGGGTTGGTTCGTGGTTAAGGGTTTGCAGAAAGCCTTGTAAATCGCCAGCGTCGCGCCGGATTTGAACACCCAAAACACCTTGGGCGGCGGCGGGCAGCATTACGTTTGTTTCCAAAATCGCGGCAGCCCGATCCAAAAGGCCAAGGCGCTTAAGACCGGCCACGGCGAGCAGGGTTGCGTCCGCCTCTTCGGCGGCCAGTTTCTTCAGGCGCGTATCCACATTGCCGCGCAACGGCACCACGGATAAATCGGGTCTTAAGGCTAGGACTTGTGCTTTGCGGCGAAGGCTGGCGGTACCGACGCGGGCACCGCGCGGCAAATCTTCAAGCCGGGGCGCAAGCGGTGAGAGCAGGGCGTCTCGCGGGTCTTCGCGTTCTAAAAAGGCGGCATAAGTCAGGTCTTCATGGTCAAAAACCGACACATCCTTCATCGAATGCACGGCGCAGTCCAGCGTGCCGTCAAGAAGGGCTTCTTCAATTTCTTTGGTAAAAAGGCCTTTGCTGCCGCCCGTTTCCATAAAGGTTTGATTCTTTGTCGCGGGGGTCCAATCGCCGCTGGTGCGGATGGGGACGATCTCGATATCGCATTTTTCGGCAAGGCCAGCATACGCCTGATACAGGGAAAAACGCACAATTTGCGCCTGGATGAGCGCCAATGGGCTGCCCCTTGTCCCCAAGCGAATAATTTTTTTCATCCCTCACCTACCCAAAAAAGGCAAGTTCTTACCCATTATGGGTAGAATTTGCACGTTTTGCTCCCTTTTTTAATGTTAACCACTTTTTTACCATAAAATCAATGAATTAGTTTCAAGTTTTTGGTGTATACTGCGCCAAGCATTTGAGATTGGTTCCCAAAGAAAAAGGCAGCCTGTTTTTCAAGACTGCCCCGAACCGGATAAAAAAGGAAGAGATAATGTTAAACGCTGATATTTACATGACCGCCTCGACCTCTTTCCTCTTGGGGTGTGCTTTCCCGATCCTTGCTGCGCCGACGCGATTTCTGGCCCTTATCGCTTTTGGAAGTGGGCGCGAGCGCCTGATGCGTGATGGGGGTTACGGCCTGAGTCGCAATGCTGGTCAGCCCATTTTGCACGGCCTGGGGTTGCACGGCAGCCGTCGAAGCTGGGGGAAGCGGGGGGGCTTGCGTAATCTGCATGGGCACCTCGCCTGCACGAAGGAGAGCGAATCGATTTAATTATATCTATCATATTATTACGCGCTTGCAATGAATAAATGGTTAAACCGGGTATTGTTTAATTTTATTTAAGGAACGTTTCGCCATGATGAACGTCATTTGTATCGATGGCAGTCCCTATGGTTTTGAGGTTAAAGGTATGGAAAGCGGCGTTTACAAGCACATTCCCGAACTTCTTGATTTGGCTCGCGATACCAGCGAGGCCGGGCGGTTGGCGCTTGTTGAAAAACTATCCGAAGTTTTTCTTGAACAATCCTTGTCGTTGAGCCGGAAAGAGGAAGAACTGGTCAACGACCTGATCGAAGAGATTCTCAATAACGATAATGAAGCCCTGCGTCACGCGCTGATCGCGAGTTTTGACAAGGCTGTTCATGCGTCTCGCGCCATTGCCGTCCGTATCGGTGCAGCGCCCATTGAAATCGCGAAGAACGTTTTGGTGAATAATGAGAACCTGCGTGACGAAGATTTGGTGACGATCATCAAGGATCAAGGCGACAATCACGCCGCCGCCATTGCCACGCGGCGCGAAGTCAGCGAAGCCGTCGCCGATGCCCTTGTCACGACGGGCAGCATGAAGGTTATGCAAATCGTCGCGGAAAACCTTGGCGCCAGGCTTTCGCCGACGGCGGTCGATATTCTTGTGGATACGGCAAGGCTTGCGACCATGCTGCAAAAACCGATCTTGTCGCGCCCTGAATTGCCGCCGGAAAAGGCGCTTCACCTGTATTGGTGGGTATCAAAGGATTTGCGCCGTTCGGCGATGGAGCGGTTTGGGTTTGGTCCCGGTCGTCTGGACCACGCCAAAAGCGACACGGTTGAACAGAAATTGAAAACGCACATCTTCGAGAAAGACGATGATGAAGCGATGAAAATGCTCGCCTTGTGGATTGAAGAACGTGAAGCGTTAAGCCCGGCCTTGCTTTCCCAGCTGTTGCGCATGAACCATTATCGTCTGTTCAACATTGTGCTCAGTCGGATGTGCGAACTTGATCTTAAATACGTCGACGCGATCATTGATTCCGCAGAGCCGCGCCTGATCGTTGCCTTGTGTCGGAATCTAAGCATGGATAAGGGGACCTTTGTGTCGATCTTCCTTATGTCACGGGGGGGACGCAATGACGAACAGGTGGTCAATCCGCGTGAACTCAGCGCGGCGCTTGAAACGTTTGACAAGCTTTCGCCTGATCTAGCGAGGTCCATGCTTGCGACATGGCGCGTGAATCCAGAGGATTTGTTACAGCGCGCGCAAAGCTCCTCTTCTCGCGAAGACTAGGATTTAATATGGTTAATAAGGACGCGATTCTTTAGGTTGAAACTAATTCTAATCTTTCCCTAGCTAAAAAGAGTAGGTAACGTTGCCTGTCCGCGTTTCTGCGGCAGTAATGCACGAACCTTTGTTATTTTTGGGGACGAGATATGCCTGTCGAACTTATGGATCAAGCTACCTATGACCGGTGGACGACGCAGGGCTTTAAATTTATTCGGATCACGCTGCTTGACCATG
>CAYZXV010000043.1:0-5526 GCA_964482525.1 uncultured Rhodospirillaceae bacterium
GTGTAACCTATGCGCATGAAAGGGGCCGCAAGCTTCTTGTCGCCATCAACACCTTTCCACGCGCAGGAGAGCAAGCCTTGTGGCACCGCGCCATCGACAACGCCGCCGCCATCGGAGCGGATGCCGTGATTATGGCCGACATTGGCCTTCTCGACTATGCCATGGGCAAACACCCGAACCTGCGACGGCATTTGTCAGTTCAGGCCTCGGCCTCCAACGCTCTCTCGATTGCCTATTACCGCGACCGGTTCGACATAAAGCGCGTCGTTCTCCCCCGCGTATTGGACGTAAAAGAAATTGCCTCGTTGGTTGCTGAAATCGGTATTGAGACCGAAATTTTCTGCTTTGGCTCGGTCGGCACGATGTCAGAGGGGCGCTGCTTTCTCTCGTCTTACATGACAGGTCTATCCCCCAGCAGCGACGGCGTCTGCGCCCCAGCTAGCCATGTCTCATACAAGGAACAAACGGACGGGTGCATCTTATCCTGCCTTGGCGATGTCACACTCAACAGCTTTGGGAAAGACGAGCCTGCCGCCTACCCCACGCCATGCAAGGGCCGTTATGTCACCATGGGCAAAGCGTCCTATCTCTTCGAAGAACCTGTGGGGTGGAATGCGATTGAAATTCTCCCCCAACTCAAGGCTGCTGGTGTTACCGCGCTCAAAATCGAGGGGCGACAACGCTCTCGCGCCTATGTCACACAAGTCGTTTCAACCTATCGCAAAGTTTTGGATGCTCTCGCGCGCGGAGAAATACCGCCAGACTTAGGCAACCTGAACGAAATGGCCGAAGGCGGCCGCCAAACGCTTGGTGCCTACAAAAAGGGTTGGAAGTAACTCTTACTGGCTGACCCTTAAGTTCGAAAGCGAGTCCGCAATCGCATTAAACACCGCCGTCAACTCTGTTGATGAGGGCGAGTCAAAGTAATAGTTTGGGGCCGTCGCACAAGACCGCATCAGATTCTTCGTGCTTGTGCCGGGGCTGCCAAGGGTGATCGTATATACATAAATCCCCTTGTTTTTCATCGCAGAACAAATGGTCGTCAGCTTGTTATTTAACTTAGTCACTGCTGTCGAACTGCTGGTGGTGCCCAGGCGACCCTCACTCAGATAGCCATAGGCCGTGCGGATGGTGCTGCTCATCGTATTCTCACCGTCCGTCAAAATGATGACAGCCTTGTTCATATGTTTCGCGCCATAGTCAAGCGGAAGACCATTGGTTGCCATCTCCCCAGCCCAAAAGCCACGCCAACGGGGCGAAAGCATGTTCCATGCCCATATAGCGCCAAGGTTGATATGTGTGTTGCCAACGGCGGTCATCGTATTGATGCTGGACAAAATCGCTGACTTGCTGGCGGTCATTGGCTTCATTGCCTGTGGGCAATACGCATTGGGGCCACGCGTCGCGGTAATGGTGGCATAGGTCAGTGGGCTTCGATCTGTGATCCACCTATTCGCATCATCATACGGGTCAGGCATCTGATCCGTGCTTTGCCAATAATTCGCCTTATAAAGGGCAACGCTGGGCGGATCGTCAACCACATCACGGCCATTCGCCTCACGCGCTTCGACACATCCACCCCATGTGGTCGGCGTCCAGTTAAGCGTTGCAAAATGAGTCTGGTCAACCCACGTCGTGTTACCCGTTCCAATATTGACCGCTTGCGAAAACGGGACAAGCCCAACCCATAAATCCTCGACTGTCTCTTTCGAACCAAACAAAATATTCACAAGCGAGGAGGCTGCGTTCTTAAGCGATGTCAGCTTACTTCCTGACATCGACCCAGTATTGTCAAGCGCCATGACCAATTCAAGGCCCTCGGCCTTACGGGTGATTTGCGAAAACGCGGTTACACTCATCGTCGAATAGCCAAACACATTCATGAATGTGGTCGGCATGGTTACAGAGGCATTAAGGTCGATCACGTTATTGTCGGCACTAACGGTCGACGTGACTCCTGGAACCGAGGCCCCCATATAATTTGTTGGAAAGTTGACCTGCATATATTTTGTAAGCTCGGTATCAAGGTTGGTCGTATTAAACGTCGATCCCGCTGCAAGACCTGCTGCATCAAGCGCGAAAGATAATCGGCTTTGCACCAACTGAAAGCGCGCGATATCGACGGCTGTTCCGACAAAACCGATAACAGTCATAAACGTAAGTGCCATAAGGGGCAGCGTCATACCACGCTCATCCTGGCGAAAAGAGGTAAACGACACACCCCTTACGCAACGCCTCATTATCTCAAACATGATACATCTCCCCTCTTTTCTTCCCTAACCCTTACGTTGGCGGCGTGATCAGAGGGCTAAGGCGCGGTTTATAAACAGCCGTGCGATATACGTCCCCCTTTGCCAGGACCCCCGCATTGATAAACATCGGATCAAAATCGTAATAAACTTCGGATACGATTACATTCTCATTATCGTTCAGCGTTAGCCCGTTAGGCATCACAGGAAGCTGCCCCGGTGTTCCAATCTTGCTGGCTCGCGGCAACGTCCCTCCGCCAACATATTGCCAACTGATTTGAACCGGCTGCCCCGAAGGTTTGTAAAGCGATGTCACAATTACAACACCATCCGCACCGAACTCGAACGGTTGCATAAGCTGGCCAGCCGCTAACAGAATATTCTGCAAATCAGTGATTTTCAGAGTTTCGGACTGTGTCACAATATCCGTCACGGAATAGGTGATGCGATCGACGCGTTGCGAAACGATCATAAGATAGGTCGCGTCGGCAGCTCCAATGAGGAGCACTAACCAAATAGGCAAAGACAGGGCAAATTCGATTGCCACAGCTCCCTTTTCTTTGGCTGCGAAACGAAGGAGTGCTAGACGGCACAACACGCGATCAATCATATGGTTCATTGCGCACCACTATTCGCGAAGTCAGATTGATAACACCATTTTGATCGCCCATGATATCGCCGATCAGGGGGGTAAAAAACTTCCATGGGTAGGTGACCGTGTACACAACAATCTGGCTTGGTGTGCCCAGCGACTCCTCGCCCTGTTCGGGCTGACCAATATCGCTAAGACTCCCATAAGCTGTTGAGGTTACCGTAATTTTGGTTGGGTCTAAAAGCGGATCAAGACCGCTGAGCCTCGTGAGAAGAACGTCCATGACTGTTTCAAGCTGGGTTTTACCTTCCTGAATATACCCAGTCTTTGCTGTACGCGAGGCATTATAGGTCGCGTTCTCAAGCAAGTGCTCCGTCAGCATGAGGAGAGAGATCTCGGTAATCCCAATCAAGAAAAAGAACAAGGCCGGCGCGATCAAGGCAAACTCAATCGCCGTAACGCCCTTTCTCGCCTTGTTCGCCGCCCGTCGCTTCAGTCCGGGAAAGAACCCAACCTTAATCATCACAAACCCCTTGTCCCTTCGAACATCCAACCCAGCACCCAATGTGTTAACTCCATTGGCCAGAGGACTCCTATCATCTATTGTCCCACAGTTTGTTTGCTGTAAGTTTAAGTTATCTTTGGATTTTAGAAGTTCGAAAGTCGAACCAGTTTCACTCAAAAGAAGAGCCTAAAACGAAAGATTTAAGATTCCTTTCCCGTTTTGCCGTATTTTTGACACGCCCCCTTTCCATATTGGGGCGTTTGTGGTGCAATAGGCGCCCAACAAAGCTTAATAAAAGCAGAAAAAGGTTCGCATCATGACAGATTCACACGTTTTTAGTCCGGTTATCCTGCGCGAATATGACATTCGTGGCACCGTCGGAGAAAACCTGCACACGGCCGATGCAACGGCTCTGGGACGCGCCTTTGGCTCTATGATTGTCCGAGCAGGCGGCAAAAGAATTGTCGTGGGTTATGATGGCCGCACACACTCCCCTGCCCTTGAAAACGCCCTGGTCGAAGGCCTTTTATCTACGGGACTCGAAGTCGAACGGATAGGCCTTGGCCCCACTCCAATGTTGTATTTCGCGACCTATGAAACAAAGGCCTGCGCCGGGATCATGGTCACGGGTTCGCACAACCCGGCGGACCAGAATGGCTTTAAAATGCTGATGGCGGCCAAGCTTCCTGGCGGTGGGCCCATATATGGCGAAAAGATTCAGAAGATTGCCCAAATCGCCGCTTCTGGCGATTTCGCCCAAGGTCAGGGCATCGCGCGCGAACTCCAAATCTCGGACGCCTATATCGAACGCCTTATGAAGGATTACAGCGCGACGAAGGGACTTAAAGTCGTTTGGGACAACGGCAATGGCGCAGCGGGACAAATCCTCGAACGCCTCGTCAAGAAATTGAAAGGCGAACACATCATCCTTTACGGGGATGTCGATGGCCGTTTCCCTAACCACCACCCTGACCCTACGGTCGCGGAAAATCTTGTTGACCTACAAAAAGCGGTGGCCGAGCACGGCGCAGACCTTGGCATTGCCTTTGACGGTGATGCCGATCGCATCGGGGCCATCGACGGAAAGGGTCGCATCTTGGCAGGCGATCAACTGTTGGCCCTTTATGCCCGCGACGTCCTTAAAACCCATCCTGGGGCAACCATTATCTCTGAAGTGAAGGCCTCACAAAGCCTCTATGACTCTATTGCGAAAGATGGCGGCACCCCCCTTATGTGGAAGACGGGGCATTCGCTGATCAAAGTCAAAATGGCGGAAACGAACTCACCACTTGCCGGGGAAATGAGCGGCCATATCTTCTTCGCCGATAAATATTATGGCTATGACGATGCGCTCTATTGCGGCATTCGATTGCTCTCGTTGATTGACTCGTTTGGCAAGACCCTTGGGGACCTACGCGACACGTTGCCCAACATGGTCAACACGCCAGAGATCCGATTCAACGTTCCCGAATCACGCAAGTTCCAAGTCGTGGACGAGATCAAAGCGCGTCTGCAAGCGTCTGGGGCCGATGTGAACGTGATCGACGGCGTGCGCGTCACGACTCCTGAAGGTTGGTGGCTAATCCGCGCCTCAAACACAGGCGCCGTTCTTGTGGCGAGAGCAGAAGCGAAAGACCAAGCTGGCCTTGACCGCATGAAAGCACAGATCAAAGACGCCCTGTCTTCCTCAGGTGTTGAAGCGCCAGCGTTCTAAGGGCGCCGCGCATGACTCAATGGGACGCACGGGCGCACGCGGCGAGCCGTACGGATGAATATCTGTTTCATCAGTTGATCCCCTATATCGGGAACAAGAGAAAATTGCTTGGCCTTATCACCTCGGCCATGAAGGCTGCAGAGATTACACCAAGGAAGCATGCCTTCCTCGATCTATTTGCTGGGACTGGTGTTGTGTCCCGCATGGCCAAACAAAAAGGCTTTGCCGTCATCGCAAATGACTGGGAGCCCTACAGCGAAATCCTCAACCGCTGCGCCATTGAAAGTGACGAGTCCCCACTCTTTTTTGGCCACACACCTTACGCTGAAATCATCGAACGCCTTAACGCGCTCCCCCCTCATGAAGGTTGGGTAACCCGCCATCTCTGCCCACGGAACGATGAGAACTTCGATATTGCGAAGGACCGCCTTTTTTATATGCGGAAAAACGGCCTTCGGATCGACGC
>CAYZXV010000043.1:5626-8660 GCA_964482525.1 uncultured Rhodospirillaceae bacterium
ATATTGCGAAGGACCGCCTTTTTTATATGCGGAAAAACGGCCTTCGGATCGACGCGATCCGCGAGCAAATCGAGACATGGGATCGCGAGGGTAACCTTACCCCTCCTCAAAAAGCCACGCTACTTGCCCCCCTGCTCTATCAAGCCTGCTATAATGCGAACACAAGCGGAGTCTTTAAAGGCTTTCACAATGGATGGGGCGGGCAAACGGGAACGGCGCTCTATCGCATCAAAGACGATCTGCGCCTGCGCCCTGCACTGTTTCATCAAGGAGAGCACCCCTGCCAAGTAACCCGCATGGATGCCCAAGCCCTCGCGGAATCAATGGACGGCAAGACCCGCGCCAAGACCTTTACCTATCTGGACCCACCCTATAACCAGCATCCCTATGGGGCAAATTACCATGTGTTGAACTCGATCGCCCTATGGGACAAGCCGGAACTCACGCCCCAGATCACGGGGCATGGGACCAAGGCCGCGATCCGTACCGACTGGCGAACCGATCGGCGCAGCGCCTATAACTACGCAAGCGAAGCCGCCGCCGCTTATGAAAAGCTTTTACAAACCCTCGCAACCCCATGGATTGCCACAAGTTACAGCACAGACGGCACAATCCCTATCCGCAAGATGATCGAAATCAATCACGCGCTCGGCGATGTACAAATTCTAGCCCAACCGTATAAACGCTATCGGGTCAGCAGCCAGCGTTTCTCGCCGCGACCCATGACAACCGAACTCATCTTACTCACGCGTGTCGGCGCTTCTCCAAGTCAAAGCATAGAGGTACTGATGGAGACCCTCAAAGCCGCTGAATAGCACCTCCCCCCTTTTCCGAACCGTTCAAATACCGTATGACCATATCATGACAACAACGATCATCATTACGGGCGCGGCAGGCTTTCTGGGCCGTGCTGTCGTCGAAGCTTTGGAACACGAAAAATCCACGGCTGACCTAGCCATAATTCCGGTTTCACGCCGAACTATTGACGGCTGCGTTCAGGTTCCCTCTTATGACGCAGTGCCAGAGGGCGATGTCCTCATCCACCTTGCGGGAGAAAGCGACCGCGCGCGCGCAAATGCGCTAGGAGCCGCCTATGAGCGTGAGTCCGCCAGAGCCCTTGATGTGCTGCTGCGGAAGAACTATGCAAAGGTCATTTTTGCCTCGTCCGCAGTCCTCTATGGGGATCAGAAGGGCTTATTGCACCCCGTAACGGATCCGGTGACCGCGAACGACAGCTACAGCCGCGCAAAACTTGAGGGAGAGCGGATGGTTCTTGGCGATTCCCAAAACCCCATCCCCGGACGGCTTGTGGTGAGGTTGGCTAACCTTTATGGGCAGGGGATGGCCTCTTCGACCGTGATGGCCACCATCTTAAGACAAGCACGAGAAAAACCTAATAAACCATTGGAAATATTTGATGATAAGCCCGTTCGGGATTTCCTTTGGATCCAGGATGCTGCCTCGGCGATCGCTAAAATGGCCCTTCAATACAAGGTTGCAAAGGGGAACCATGGCCTGTACAACCTTGGCTCAGGCATAGGGGTCTCGGTTGGCGAAATTGCGCGCCTTGCCTTGGCTCTTGCCGGACATCCCGAACGACCGATTGTTGCCACGAAGCCATCGGGGCGGTTTTCTGCCCTCATGCTGGACATCACGGCAACCAAAGCCGATTGGGCTTGGGAACCAAAAGTAAGTTTGGCACAAGGCGTTGGGCGGCTGATTAAGGGATAGCCCACCCTTCCATTACAAAGAAACCGGCATGACAAAGCGCATCATCGCAGTCTTCACAGGGAACCGGGCCGAATATGGCCTACAGTATCCTATTTTGCGTGCTATCGAACGGCATCCAGATTTGGATTACCGCCTTCTTGTGTCGGGCGCGCACCTTGACCCCAACTTCGGCAAGACGCGCGAGGAGATTCAAAAAGACGGTTTCCATATCGACGCCGAGATCAAAATCGAGATGGATGCCAGTAATTTGTATGCCACGGCACAAGCCATCGGCACCGGCATCCTGTCGGTGAGCCAAGCCCTCGACAAGCTTAAGCCCGACATGATGGTGGTCTATGCCGACCGGTTCGAAAGCCTTGCGGCGATCACAGCCTCGACCCAGATGAATGTGCCCACGGCCCACATCGAGGGGGGCGATTTGACCGAAGGCGGCGCTTTGGACGACAGCGTGCGGCACGCGATGACCAAGCTTGCCCACCTCCATTTCACAACCAATCAACAAGCCACGAACCGCCTCCTCGGCATGGGCGAGGAAGATTGGCGCGTTCACACGGCAGGCTTCCCAGCTATTGATCTAATCTCTGAAGGCAACTATGCAACCCCTCAAGAATGCTGTGAAAAGCTTGGCCTAAGCCTTGAACACCCGATCATCCTCTTTACTCAGCATTCCGTCACAACTCAGTACGATCAGGCCGCAGGACAACTTGGCCCCTCTCTTGAAGCCCTTGGCCGCCTTGCGAACGATGGGGTTCAGGTTATCCTCACTTACCCCAATAACGATGCGGGGGGCAAAGCCATCGTCGATATCCTCAAAACGGTGGAAGGCGGGGCAAACCTGCACATGCGCCGCTCACTTGGACGCTATCTCTATCATGGGGTCCTCGCGCTTGCGCTCGACCCTGCGTTGCGCGTGGCCTGCGCCGGGAACTCCTCGTCTGGGATAAAGGAAACACCAGCCTTTGGCTGTCCGACCGTCAATATTGGCTCGCGTCAAGATGGCCGCCTGCGCGGCGTGAATGTGATAGACGCGCCTTATGACGCGAAAGCCATCGAAGCGGCCTGCCGCCGCTGCTTGTTCGATGATGAATTCCGGGATAGCTGCCGCAAGGGCGAGAATCCCTATTACCTCGGCGGTGCGGGCAAGAAAATCGCCGAAGTTTTGGCGACAATCCCGTTGGATCAAAAGCTTTTACAAAAGCGAATGACCTTGCGCGGCGAGGCTAAGGATGGATGGTTTAGGTAATCTCTGGTGGAGGGCATATGAACGCGAAGATTGAAAAACCTTTGTCTCCTGAGGCACCGC
>CAYZXV010000044.1:0-600 GCA_964482525.1 uncultured Rhodospirillaceae bacterium
ATGGTTTATTCTGGCAACGGCATCTATTACAGTATCTCCAATCCGGATGCCGGCAACTTCAGCAAGCCTGTTGATATGGCTAATAATGCCACACTCCAGGCTGTCACTGGCGACACCAATTTCAGCACTGTTATGATCGACTGCACAAGCCAGAATACCCTCCGCTTCGTAATGTTTGAGACCCCTGATGCCTGCCTGATTTTTTCCTATCCCTGCATTGTTGAGGAAAACCGCTTTTACATTGCAGCTTTTTAACTTCCGGGCAAATGTGCCATCGTCGCCACAATGCGATCCGCAAACAAGTATCGGAAATGTGTTGTCGGTTTTTATATCACCTAAACTATCCAATAATACGATACGATCGGGCAATTTCATGGCGTTTTAAGACTGAAGCTTTACCCGCATAAATCGCTTCATGCGCAAAAACCTGAGCGCAAGGCTGAACCGGACGATCCGTCCACAGTAGATCGATGAGGTTCTCATTTACGGGTGCAAGCCGGGCCTTTTGTTTTGACGCGGCAGCCTGGAACCGCTCAAGCTGCTTTGCGGTCACAAGCGTTGGATCATACCCCACAACCATCTGTGACAATAAATGTTCCT
>CAYZXV010000044.1:620-8658 GCA_964482525.1 uncultured Rhodospirillaceae bacterium
CGGACGGCAACTGCGCCTGCGCCTGAAGCGTATAGCGGCTATCTGTAAAGAAAAGCGCGCGGTCCATCAAAATGATGAGAAAGGCTGCCGAGCCAGTGAATCCAGTCAGAAACGCGATACGCCGATCACAGGACGCGACATATTCGTTTTGGTACGCATCCGCCATGGGAACCAAAAAGGCGTCAAGCCCACGCTCCTTTAAAAGATCGCGAAGGGCTTGCAAACGATGGGAGAAGGGGCTCTCAGAGGAACAATGATTCATACGCCTATGATGCGCAGATCGGCTTTGACAATTCAAGAGTTGACCACTCGCCTATCTGTTTTTCCTTGACGATGACAAGCCCATGCGCCGTGTGGGCGGCAGCAACCTGAGCGGCTTGTGGAACGAAAAATCCGGACAAGATCGCGTGGCCACCTTCTTTGAGATTCTTAGCCAAATCGCCAGCCATCGCGCAAAGCGGATCGGCAAATATATTTGCCATGATAAGGTCATAAGGGCCTCCATCTATCACGATAGGATTGGCATACCCAAGGCTCTCTTCGATCCGCACCCGATCGGCAACCTCATTAATCTCAGCATTCTCGCGTGCCACAAGAACGGAATCCCGTTCCATATCGACTCCAAGAGCCTGTCCAGTTTTTGTAGCTTTCGCAAAGGCCATGGATAAAATGCCCGACCCACACCCCATATCAAGCATACGCCAGTGCGTGGCCGCATCACCAGCCTGAACCAAAAGACCATCAAGCGTTTCAAGGCACCCTTTCGTAGTCGGATGCTCGCCCGTTCCAAAGGCAGCGGAGGAGTCGACCTGTAAAGCCAAAGAAAAATCTATGATCTTATCGCGATGCGCGCCACCGAATATAGTCCAGCGCCCGACCTGAAAGGGCGGGTAGTCTTGCGCTACCTTTTTAAGCCAATCTAGATTGCCGACAGGTTCAACCGTCAAAGAATGGATCAGCGCCCCAAGTTTGTCTCGTAACTGGACTTCAGCCGGTTTACCATCAAGCAAAACTTCAACCTCGGCTCGTTCGGCAAGTGGCGGCGCAAAGGAAGAGAAGGAAAGAACCTCGTCACCAAACACAGCCTCAACCTGATCAACCACCTGAGCAGGGCAGGAGAGGCGGACAGTGTACAAGTTTTCTGGCGATAGGGACATAGCGCAGCTTTCAACTAGGGGGCAAAAGAAAAGGAGAGATAACAGAAAGCATGGCCCCTGTCTCTCTCCTTGTCTTATGTATTATTCAACGCCTATTTACAGCAAGTCGCCCAGATATCAAGACCGTTTGAGGCTTCTATACGGCAAAGATAACTTTTCCCATCTTCCATGTTGTGTGTACCAATAAACGTACCCCAATTCTTACGCCAACATGAACCGGACATCAGTATTGGCCTTTCTGCAGGGCAGGTATAAAGCATCATTTCATTGGAATAAATCGTTCGGGTACCCCCAGTGATAACACCGCTTGTATCCGCATGATATACGGCGCAATCAGGAGATCCACCGCCCATATTGGTCCACGCCGATCCGTTACAGTACTGCATATTTGTTCCATCCCAACGGACTGTCCCAGATTTAGCGGGTGCGCAAATTGCAGCGTCATTTCCAATTTTGACACCACCCGCCACATCTAGCTTTGAAGCAGGAGAGGCAACGCCAACACCAAGGTTATTAGTAACATTGACATCACCACTTTGGGTTATTGTCATCGCCGCATTAGTAATGCCTGCAGCATAATTATTTGACGTTCCGAATACGAGTTTTGATCCAGAACCATCTGCTTGCATCGCAATGCGAGCGACAGGGCTCGACGATGGTGTATACAAGAAGTCAATGGTTGTATAACTTCCCACATTATATGTCCCACTCAGCGTAAACATGCCTCGTGTTGTCCCCATGAACGACGGAATTTGAGGTCCTATTACGT
Organism: uncultured Rhodospirillaceae bacterium; assembly: GCA_964482525.1. GTDB lineage: Bacteria > Pseudomonadota > Alphaproteobacteria > UBA9219 > UBA9219 > UBA8914. The sequence continues at coordinate 2,547 of CAYZXV010000044.1, forward strand.
GCAAGGGTGTAAGAGGGGACACCGCACCAACCCCAACGTTTCCTTCAACATACAATCCCGTAATACCTGATGCATGCGGATTGTATATCTGAACCTGATTATTCAAATTAACATTTGATGTAAGTCTTAAATCGTTTTGATACAAATCCATTGTCCAGTTCGGATAGGTCGAAGCTCCCTCAAGGTTTATGCTCGCGCCGCCAGGGCCAGAGGCTGTTTGGGAACCAATATACAAAAGACCGCCTGAGGTAGCTGTGCCGACCATAAGGCTATTTGAACTGACCGTCACATTTGGATTGCACCTCACAGAACTTGCTGCGTTCCATGACAATAATTTGTGCCCTTCGCCCTGCTTACAGCGATCTTCCGAACCAGTGGCCGTGAGCTGTAAGGGCGGCATGACTTGGATAGTTGGTGATGGGCCAACAACGGCACCTGCCTCAGTCGAGAGAGAACATAGAATCGCAATCGTGCTAAACAGTGCGCAAGAAACTTTCATTGAAACAGCCATTGTCGACCCCCGGACATCCTGATTTGACATAATATTTTACCAGATCAAGGGTTAACCGTTCCCTAATTGCGCCTTTATAGGGGATAATGCAAACAAAGCTCCCAAAGTCCCATAACCCCATCTCTTTGAAATATCTCTATTCCTAAAACACTTGCACGTTAATTCCATCCGGCTATAGTCCCCAAAACAATCGTTTAACGCTAAGGAATCACTATGTTTGACCTTTCATCTCTGTTGATATCCACCGCTTGGGCCCAAGAAGCGGCCGCCCCGGCCCTAAGTTCCGTTGAACCAGACGTTCAATCGACCCTGATGAAGTTTTTACCGCTCTTTTTGATTTTTGCGGTGTTTTATTTCCTGCTCATCCGCCCACAACAAAAGCAGATTGAAAAACAAACAAAAATGATCAAGGAATTAAAGAAAGGGGATAAGGTCATCACTGGCGGCGGCTTTGTTGGGGTGATATCAAAACTGGATGGCGATGATTACGTGATGGTCGAACTTTCAAAAGGCGTTGAGGTGAAGGTTGTGCGTTCAACAATCCAAGGCCTTCTTGATTTACGTTACGACAACGAGAATAAAAAAGCCTAATTGACCCAAGACAGGAACGGACTTGCGCTATGCTGTATATGCCTCGGTGGAAAATCTATTTGATTGTGATCGTCTCGGTTCTTGGCTTTCTTTATGCCTCGCCGAACCTGATGGGGAAAGAAACCGTCGCATGGATGCAAGAAAATATGCCTGCGTTTTTACCTCACAAGACCGTCAATCTTGGCCTTGATTTAAGAGGCGGCTCTCACTTAATGCTCGAAGTCGATACGGACTCGGTTATCCAGGAAAAGATGCAGGGGCTTTTGGACGAAGTTCGTGGCGCTTTACGCAAGGAAAAAGTCGGCTACACAGACTTGTCGTTGCGTGATGGTGCCGTAACTTTCAAGCTTACCGATGGGGCTGTAATCGGAAAGGTTGAAGAGATCATTAATGATGTCGACAATCAGTTAGATCTCAACGTAGAAAACGGCGTGTTTTCACTTAAACTCAGCGAGGCGCAAGTTCTAGATCGTCGTCGTTCAGCCATGGAACAGTCGATTGAAATCGTGCGCCGCCGTATCGACGAAACGGGGACACGCGAGCCGTCGATCCAACGCCAAGGCGACAATAGAATTCTCGTCCAACTTCCTGGGGTCGATGACCCACAGCGCATCAAAAACCTTTTGGGACAAACGGCCAAATTGACCTTTCATTTGGTCGACGAAGCCGCGTCCATGAACCCCTCTGCGCCCGTGCCACCGGGTATGGAACGCTTACCTTCGACCGAACACAAGGATCAAAGCTGGGTTGTCCAAAAACGCGTGATGGTATCCGGTGATATGCTGGTGGATGCCCAACCCTCTTTTCAAACGGGCGAGGCTGTCGTTTCCTTCCGTTTCGATTCTATGGGTGGCAAACGATTTGGCGAAACAACCCGGAAGAATGTCGGACGGGTCTTTGCGATCGTCCTTGATAAGAAAGTCATTAGTGCGCCTGTCATCCGTGAACCCATTCTTGGAGGCAGCGGCGTCATCTCCGGCAGCTTTACGACCGAATCCGCACAGGACCTCGCGCTGCTGCTACGCGCTGGCGCACTCCCCGCGCCGATCAAAGTTCTTGAAGAACGTACCGTAGGTCCCGGCCTTGGCGCAGACTCCATCAAAGCTGGCGCCTATGCCTGCATCCTGGGCCTTGTCTTGGTAATGATCTCGGTCCATTTCAGTTATGGCTTGTTCGGGGTCTTTGCCAATTTGGCCCTTCTGTTCAATTTTGCTCTCATCTTTGGCGCACTCTCCATTCTGCAGGCGACGCTCACGCTGCCTGGTATCGCGGGGATTGTGCTGACAATTGGTATGGCCGTCGATGCGAACGTTCTTATCTTTGAGCGCATCCGCGAAGAATCGCGGCTTGGACGGTCAATTCTTGTGGCCATAGACACAGGGTATCAACGCGCTCTTTCATCAATCATGGACGCAAACATCACCACGATGATTGCCGCCTTCCTGCTCTTCACCTTTGGCTCTGGTACGATTAAAGGTTTTGCCGTCACACTCATCATCGGCATCGCGACGTCGATCTTCTCGGCCGTCATGATCTCGCGCCTGTTTGTTGTTTGGTGGACGCAGATTAAGCGCCCTAAGAAATTGCCCATCTAACGCGTTCCTGAACGCCAAGACAGCGCAAGAAGAAGACGTAAGGGCGGGATAGGCCTCTAGAACGCCTCTCTTTAAGCCCAGGATGAGCTGTGAGTGCAGCAAAACAACATGCGAGCTAGGGCAGTAGCGGCGACTTTTTACCAGTCTGGAATCGCTTTATTTTGCATAAAAACGGGTATCCCAAAAATTGGCTAAACTCGACTATCCAGGCCGCTTGACCCATTTCGTAAGGATCGTTGTGATCTGATCCTGACGAAGAGGTTTGTTCAAATAATCATCCATCCCGGCACGCAAGCATTTCTCGCGATCGCCAGTCATCGCATCTGCAGTCAGCGCAACAATCGTCGTGTGCCGGCCGCGATTGGATTCGATCTCTCGAATTCGGATAGTGGCCTCAAATCCATCCATCTCCGGCATCTGACAGTCCATAAAGATAATATCGAACGTCTCAAGTTCCATCGCCTGTAACGCTTCCCGACCATTGGTCGCCGTACTGACAACGCAGCCATGCTTTTCTAAAATCTTGGTCACAAGCATTAAATTGATTTGCATATCTTCAACAACCAAAGCCTTCACACCATAGAACATGGTGGTCTTAACTTTTTTCTTTTCTTTATGGGCCGAGGCCATACTTTGCAACAAAGCACGCGTGACGACCGGCATTGGCTCTCCTTCGCCTTCAGCCTCGACAAGCAACTGCATCATGCTCTTCAAATAATCCGGGAAATAAGGTTTGTTAAGTACTCCGGAGAAGCCGTATCGACCGACAAAGGTCGTGTTCACGAGCTGCCCATAGTCAGTAAGCAAAATCACGTAAGGTTGGGGCAGTGTTTTTGCTTCCTTGATCCACAGCATTGTATCCTGCGCCTCATCCGCGCCGATACGATGGGTGCATAGAACGAACTTAAAGGGCTGGCCATGCGCAGCAGCGGCGGTCAACAAATCTTTCGCATCAGCAAAGCTAGCGCAGTTTTCAACATTCATGCGCCAGCCTTCGCAATAATTGCGCGCGATATCCGCTGACTCCGACTGATCTTCAATCAAAAGCACCGGATAAGACTCCAGCGATTTCTCAGAAAGTTCGTTAAACATGACGGCGTTTTCATCATAGGCAGGGCCCAACATTACGTTAAACGTAAATTTTGATCCTTTCCCAAGCTGGCTGCTGACCTCGATCTTGCCATCCATCATGGACACGATCCCCTTGCAAATCGCAAGACCAAGACCGCTGCCGCCATATTTGCGAGTCGTTGCTTCCTCAGCCTGAGAAAACTTGTCAAAAATATAAATCTGCTTTTCGGGCGGGATTCCGATGCCAGTGTGGTCAATTTCAATGTGGGCGCTGTATCGCTCCGGCGCCTCCTGATGGACACGCACGCGGACAAGCACGTGGCCACTATCGGTAAATTTAACGGCATTTCCCGTAATATTCATGATGACACGGCGTAACCTACCCGCATCGCCACGCAAATACCTGGGCTCGTTGGGGTTAAGGTCGGCAATCAATTGAATGGCTTTTTCCTGAGCCTGTAGGACGAGCGTGTCCATGACCTCTTCGATAATGGCAAAGACATCGAAATCGACTTGTTCAAGCGTAACCTTTCCAGCCTCTATTTTCGAGAAGTCAAGGATATCATTAATTAAGGATAACAAGCTTTCTCCCGAACGGCGAATCGCCTCAACCCAGCCACGTTGATCGTAGGTAAGCTCCGTATCCAAAAGCAAATCGGTCATACCAAGCACGCCGTTCATTGGCGTGCGAATTTCATGACTCATATTAGCCAAAAAATCGCTTTTTGCCGCTGTGGCGCGTTCGGCCACTTCCTTGGCAGCCAACAACGCCTCCTGAGCTTGCGTGCCTTCCTGGATCTTCTTAAGAGCGCGATCTTCTTGGGTGCGATCGGTCGCAACCAAGACAATGCTGGTCAACTCACCATCGGCATTCGAAACCGGTTTATAAGAGAGCGCGATATGAAGCCCAGCCCTGTGATCATAGGTTTTGGGTGCAAGGGCCATGACCTCGTCAAAGCTCAACTGGCTTTTGCGATTGAACAGCATGTCCATAAGCTCGTTGAAGACGCGACGGCTGTCTGGGGTAAGGCGCAGAATGTCGCAGACATTTTTACCCGCCGGGTTGGCTTCTAGCAACGTAAGGCACGCTTTTGAAAAGACGCTAGAGCAAAGCCCGCGACTGTCAAAAAACAACAACCCTTGTCCCAAGCTGTCCAACATCGCATTGATTGCGAGATTTAGATCTTCAAGCTTGTAATTGGCTTGGTTTAGCTCGCCCGAAGACAGCTCAAGATTATGCAGCGCCATTTTCACGCGCTCGTCAAACTGGCGGTAAACCACATCAATATTATCGAAAAACCGAGGCAATATGCTTAAATAGGGCCCGTACAAATCTGACAACGCAGAATGCTTACCGGCCAAAATGGTTCGCAACTCAATGAACTTATTGTCTACATCCGTGCAGCCGAACACTTTTTCAATCTGTTTAGAAAGTCTGTGTGAACGCTGCATGGGGCGGGAACTCTTGGGCGAGGGAGGGAAGCAGAAACAATGTTAAGCTGGACGTTCAGTGATATAGGTAATCGTCATGGTTTGATTGTGAAGCTCTGTTCTTCCTGTGCCGACATAAGAACAAATCTCACCATAGGAATAGAACCCGGCCATTGCCGTATTAGGGAGGAAGGAATCTCGTACAGCATCAATTTCATCATCGACATCGACACCGAGGATTATGCGACGACCAACGCAGTTTACAATTAGGGCGCAGCCATTTTCTTCACTGCCCTCATGCGTCCGCAACGCTTCGGCTGCGGCCTGAGCCGCACCTTGGATCAGCGCGTCCGTGTCCGCGTGCATAAGGCAGACCTGACACCCTTGCGGCATATCTCCGGCAAGGATCAAGGACTCGTTTTCGTGATTGATACCAAGGGCGCTTCGAATAATGCCAGAGGTTGAACGATCACTGCGCAGGATCGCAAATGGATAGGATAGGCCACTTGCGGGAAGCTGCTTGGCCTTGGCCCCTAAATATTGCTTGTAAAGTTGAAGAGCAGGGCGGCCATCCAATTCATATAAAATATTCGCCTCGGCGCGCGTGACACGACGCGCCGGACCAAAAGCTTTCCAACCGCCTTCAGAACCGCAGCTGACGCGAATGGAATCGCCATATAATCCAACCGCAACGACATGATCGGGATAGACATCATCTGCATGCATTGTGAATGTTTCTGTAAAGCTCATTTCATCCCCGGCGAGACCGCCCGAAATGACAACATTTCGCCCAACAACGTCATGCATACCATTGACAAGGGCGCTGCCGTTAACGCGTGTGCCAGGAGCCAGAACGAACATAGCCTTAAGCTCCGGGGCCTTCAGCGCAAGGCCGATAGCGGTCCCGACATCA
>CAYZXV010000045.1:0-8465 GCA_964482525.1 uncultured Rhodospirillaceae bacterium
AAAGGAAAGTGGGCATAAATTCGCCGTACTTGTGTGGTCTTTGATCACGTTTTCTTTTCCCCACTTGGTAGGATGGATCGGTCATGAGGCGTTTGTCCCGTTGGCTTTTGGTTTTGTTTTTTCTGGCAACCCTGACCGGGCAGGCTTTGGCTGTGCCGATCCAGGCGACGCCCGCGCCTGCGCCGCGCACGGGTGTTTTACCTGTTGTCGCGCAGATAAGCGAACAGATCCAAGCTTTAGTTTCTGGGGAAGAAAAGCCTGCGTTTGAGCCGCAGGAAACCTTTGGGACCAAGGCACTGGGGATCATTCTTGAAAGCCTGAAGTTGATTGGTGAGCAGGCTTCGTCCTTTTTCGATAATTTTGCCGCGTTGCCGCAGCTTTTGACGTGGTTTGAAACACAGGCCAATACCCCCCGTTATGCTGAGGTTTGGATGCAAGTCGGACAAGTGTCCGTGATGGCGCTTGGTGCGGCGTTTGCCGCCGCTTGGCTGCTTGACTTGCTGCTTTTGCCGTTTCGTCGGCGCATTTATCGCCGGACCTATGGGGAAGGGTGGGGGCGCTTGGGTGGCGCGCTCACGTGGCTTTTGCTTGCAATAATCCCGGTGGCCTCGTTCTTGGCCGCCGCGCTGTTTGTTGTGGATGCCCAAGATCCCGGCAAAGCTTCGCGCTTTATCATCATGACTGTGATTTATGCGTTCGCGCTTTTAAAGTTTTTGCGTGTCGCGACAAAGTTCTTCCTTGCGCCTCGGTGTGAGGGGTTGCGGCTGTTTCCCGTGTCGTCCGAAAACGCGGTATATATTCTCAACGCCATCACATGGTTAGGGACACTTGGCATCTTTGGCTTTTTCTTTGTTGACATCGCCAAGGCCGTGAAGGTGCCAGAGATGGCCATTTCCGGTTTTGTCAATTTGACGGCCCTTTTAATCGTTGGAATTGCGATCGGCATGATCCTTCAAAAAAGGGCAACCGTATCCGTTTTCCTGCGCGGCAATTTGTCCGCTGCGACTCCGGCCTATACGCGCACGATGCTCGAAAGTTTCCGTCTGTGGTTGGCGCGGACGTGGCATGTTCTTGCGATCGCCTATCTTGTGATTGGCTATTTTATAACTGTGTTTGCGACCGAGCGCGGCTTTATGCTGATGAAAATGGGAACGTTTGGTACGCTTCTTACGCTCGTGTTGATGCGTGCCACGTTTTATTTCCTTGAACGTCTGGGCGCACGGCGCAGCACAAAAGGCGGTTCGGCGCTCTCTCGGCCCATTCTTGCGCGCGTAGCTTCGGCGATTGTGTGGTTCTTTGGCGCGGTTGGTTTGGCGGCAAGCTGGGGCGTCGATGTCGGCGCGATTATGGCCAGCCCGTGGGGCCAGCGCGTATTGGGGTCTGTGTTCTCTATCGGTTCGACGCTTGTGATTGTCGTGCTTATCTATGAACTTTTGCATCGTGCGATTGAACGGCATCTGAACCGTGTGGACGAAGAGGGCAACCCCATCGCCAACAATACCCGCGCGCGCACGCTTTTGCCGATGTTGCGTAAGGCTGCGTTTATTGTGCTTGGCGTGATCGTCGCGCTTGTGACGCTCTCGGAACTTGGCGTTAATATCGCGCCGCTTTTGGCTGGTGCTGGCGTGCTTGGTGTCGCGCTCGGCTTTGGCTCGCAAACGCTGATCAAAGACTTCCTGACCGGCCTTTTCATTATTCTCGAAGACAATATGGCCGTGGGCGATATTGTGACCATTGGCGGGAATGCGGGAGTTATCGAAGATATGTCTCTGCGCACCGTGCGGCTGCGCGCGTTTAACGGGTCCCTTCACATTATCCCGTTTAGCGAGATCACGACCATCGTGAATGATTCAAAGGATTATTCACAGGCCGTTATCGACGTTGGCGTGGCGTATGATACCGATCTTGAGCGGGTGATGGCGTTGTTGAAAAAAGTTGCTGCCGAAGTTCGTCAGGATCCAACCGTTGCGCATTTAATCCTTGCGGATATCGAGGTGCTGGGCGTTCAGGCGCTGGGCGACTCGTCGATTACGCTTCGCAACCGTATCAAGGTTAAGCCCGGCGAGCGAGGCACAGTTGAACGTTATTTCCGGTTGAAGATCAAACAGGCGTTTGATGCCGAAAAGATCGAGATCCCGTTCCCGACCGTTATGCAGGTAACTAAAAAAGCCGACTGACCTTTAACCCATTGAGGCGGCCCATGTCCAAAGTCGAACGCATCACCATTTCTGTCGAAGCGCCGCTGCTGGCCCAGTTTGAAAGCTATCTGACAGCAAACGGCTATCCCACCCGATCCGAAGCGATCAAGGGCTTGATGCGTCAGGCTCTTGTCGATCAGCAATGGCAAAAAGGCACCGATGTCGCGGGCACGATTACCATCGTTTATGACCATCACAAGCGCGGCACGATGGAAAAACTGACCGATGCCCAGCATGATTTTGGCGATTTAATCGTGTGTGCGCAGCATGTACATCTTGATCATCATAATTGTATGGAAGTTATCGTCCTGCGCGGTCGTGCGGAAAAGATTCGTAAGCTTTTGACAAATCTTCAGGCCATCAAAGGGCTGAAACACAGTGCCCTGATGATGGCAACCACAGGCAAAGACATGGAATAGGGCGTCCCGCTTTTGGGCTTGCAGTATTACGAATCTTGAATTAGTAATATCGCAATGTTTCTTTAGCCATCCCCGGTTGCCCCCATGACGGATCGCGTTAAAAAGCTTGAGCTTCAAATCACCACCGCTTGCGCGTCGGGCGATTGATGGCGCGACCACCTCCCCACGCGCCGAGAATAATATCAAGGCTCTGTGGCAGACGGGCGGTGAGGCGCTGTTGCGCCTTAATACATGCTTGGCGCTTATCGGCTATGCCCAGGAAAAAGGCCTTCAAACAGGCATTGCGACCAACGGTTTATTGCTCGCAAGGCATGCGAGGACGCTTAAACAAGCAGGTCTTGATCAAACGCGGGTCTCTTTGGATTCCCTCAACGCGGCTACATTTGACAGCCTGCGCGGGACCAAGGGCGCGTTGCCAACCGTTTTGCGGGGGATTGAGACCGCCGCTGCAGAAGGAATCCAAACCAGCCTTCGGCTCACCCTGACAACCGCGAACAAAGATCAAATCGAACCCATCGTGCGCTATGCGCGCAATCATGGTGTTCACGCGGTTGAGGTTAAGGCCGTCCTTCCGATCGGGCGGGGCTCTGTGCGTGCTATGCTTCCAGCGCCAGAGCTTTCGCGATTGATGGCACAGGCAGTTTCTTTATCGACCAAGCAGACAAGCGTATCGGTCTTGTGCAGCTACCTTTCGCCCTGCTCAGGGCTTGCGCAGACTCAAAAGAACCATGTCCCTTGCGTCTGCGGGACCGAAGCCATGTATGTCGGCGTTTCGGGCAGCATTCTTCCATGCAGTTATTTCCCGGACCTTAAAACCCATCATGTCACCACGCATGCGGTGCAGGATCTTTGGCAAGGCGCGGCATTCGCACAGGTCCGTGAGCCACAGGCGAAGGAATGCCAGCGTTGCGACACGTGGACATTCTGTCGCAATGGATGTCCCGCGCTTTTGGCGCACCATAACGCGAACACGCAACGCTGCCACGAAGTGGTGGCCGGTTTAACCTAAGGAAACGAAACATGGATCAATCGATTTTACACCCGGATGGACGTCTTGAAGGACCATGTGTATGTGAGCATGATTTTATGCATGCTGTGATGGCGTTCAATAACGAGCATTCGGGCCCGGATGCTGTCGTGACGCATGCGATGGACGCAAAGCTTGTGGCCCAAGATGCCGTGAGCCCAGAGGGTATGTATACCCTACTGCCGCGCGGCGCAGTGATGGCCTCCTTGCTTGAAGAGCATGTGCGCCGTTTTCACGCTTCAGAAGAAGCCTTTCCCATCAAGCCGCCTGCCTTGGCGCGTCTGACCCCTGCCGTGAAAACGCACGCCGGATTGTCAGGAGAGGGAATCTTCCCTGTCACGACGAATGATGGGGCCAGCATCCTTCGCCATGGCATGTTGTTTTCACAATTTTCCTTGTGCGCCGGGGAAACGCTTCGCGCGGATCAATTACCGCTGCGGATGTATGAACTCTCGCCCTGTTTTCGGAATGAGAACGGGGAAAAGATGGCGGCTTTCCGCCGCACACGCGCCTTTACCATGGTGGATATGCACGCGCTCTGCCGCGATTTGCCACAGGCGATGGGGGAGTGCGTCCGCGTTCACCACCTTGTCCACACGCATGCAAAACAATTCGGATGGGATCTGCGCACGGTCTATACGGTGGACGAAGCCTTTATGAAAGGCAACAGAGTATGGGTTTGTGCCCTTGCTGCGGCAGAGGGGCATCCCGTGCTTATTCGCAAAGCCAATCCCAAAAAGCGTCGCCCCATCAATATCGAATATCATGTCGTGGGGCCGCAAGGCGCGGTTGAGGTTGCGGCGGCGCAGATTGATTGCAACAATCCGGGGCAATATGGCCTGCGCCTTGCGCCGGAAGAGGGCGGCGGCACGCTTGTCGCGATCCATCTGTCCGTGATTGGTTCGCTAGAGCGGACCATGTATGCCTTGACGCTTAATGCCCTCAACAATCCCAAGGAAGGCCTTCCGGCGTGGTTGGCCCCCGAACAAGCAAGAATTCTTGCCGGAAATGAACAGGAGCTTGTTCAAGCGGAAACGGCTGCACGCGTTCTTCGTGCGTCTGGCGTGCGACTGACCATAGATGATCGCGCCATGAGTGAGGAAGAAAAGAGAAACCGAGCTGCAGTGGCCATGGTCCCAATTGTGGCGCGTCCGGGAGAAGAGAGGCTTGTGGATGAAGTGATTAATTTAATGGGGTGCACCAGTGATAAGCCCCAATATGCGCCCAGCTTCCCTGCGCGGCTCTCGCGCTGGCCAACGCCGTTTTGCGTATGATCGCGGGGCCGACCCTCACGCCCATTGGGCTTGTTCACACGCCTTATCATGACTTAAAAGACGTGCCGTTTAAGCCCGGTGAATCGAAGGCGCCTTGTACGGTTGAAGTGTTTGAGGCCTATGCCGAAGGGCTCCTTGATATCGAGGGGTTTTCGCACATCTATCTTTTGTCTTGGCTGCATCTCGCCCCTGAACCCGCGCTGGTTGTCACACCGCCAAAGCAGACAAAGCCTCACGGCATTTTTGCAACGCGCAGCCAGCGGCATCCAAACGCGCTCGCACTTTCGCTTGTGCGTCTTTTGTCTTGCGAGGGCCGCTTTCTTCATATCGAGGGGTGCGATTTGCTGAACCAAACACCCCTGATCGATATCAAGCCGTACAGGCCCGAAGGGATCGAAGGCGAATGCCGTTATGGCTGGTACGCGGGCTAGGCCTTTCTTTCTGAACCGATCCCGGCAAGGCGATCACACGCGGGCTCTAGCGTTTCTTCAAGTTTCCGCATCATGGCCGAGCGTGAAAGGCCGGGCGGAATAGGGGGGAGAAACTCGATTGTCACCGTGCCGGGCTTTTTGAGGAACGCGCCCTTGGGCCAGAACAGCCCCGAATTGACGGCCATCGGCACGACGGGCAGCTCTAATTCCTGATACAGCGCGGCAACGCCGACTTTGTACGGTTTGCGGATGCCGGGTTTGAGGCGGGTGCCTTGGGGGAAAATGACGATCTTGCGGTTTTGCGCGACGGCGCGGCGCGCTGCCTTCATCATGCCAGAGAGAGCCTTAACGCCGCCCTGCCTGTCGATAGGGATCAGGCCGGAGGCCTTGGCATACCAGCCCCAGATCGGCACGTAGGTCAGTTCCTTTTTAAGGACGATCGCCGGACGATCAAAGAGGACATTGAGTTTGCATGTCTCCCATGCCGATTGGTGTTTGGAGGCGATGATGCAGGGGCCTTCCGGAATATGCTCTGTGCCGATCACGCGGTAATCGAGTTTGAGGATCACGCGTTCGAACAGCGCGAGGCTGGCCTGCCAAAATCGGATGATGCGGATCAGGCGATCTTGGGGGAACAAGATCACCCATACAAAAATCGCCGTTGGCACAAGAAGCCAAAACAGATAGACGATATTGAAAATCAGGGAGCGGACAAGGATTTCGATTCTGGACATGAGTTTTCCGGTCAGAGCAAAGCGGGTAAACAGCATATCCCCGCCCCCTCATACTCGCAAGAGAGAGGTAAGAAGAGAGAGATAAGAAAGGGGTCTTTTTTTGGTGTAGCTTGCGTAGAAAGCCAAACTTACTTGTGGCATATCATTTCCCGTGCCTAGGAAGAGGTGTGAGTGCCACAAAGCCTTGTTTGATATATGGTCAGGCATCAGCATCCTATACACATGAACTATTCTAGGCTTTTTTAGTGATTATGGGCCTGCTTTCTCCTCTTCCACATAGCGTGGGAAGACGCCTTGCGGCGCGGGGAGCGGTGTGCCGGGAACCAACGCATGGTCGGCGTTCAGATAGGCAAACGTCCGCTGCTCCTGCGGCACCGCGAGCTGATCCAGCATGCGGTCGATCGAGGTCGGCATAAAGGGCCAGACAAGCAGCGCGACGCAGCGGATGGTTTCCGCGAGCACATAAAGCACCGTTTCCATCCGCGCCGGATCGGTTTTCTTCAATGCCCATGGCGCTTGTTCATCGACATAACGGTTGCCGTCGCCGATAACTTCCCAGATACCTTCGAGCGCTTTGTGAAACGACATGGCGTCCATCTCGCGCCGGGTCGCGTCAAGCAGGCCATAGGTTTTGTTGAGGAGCGTATGGTCGGCATCCGTGAACGGGCCTTTCTTGGGCACCACGCCGCCGCAGTTCTTTGCAATCATGGAAAGAGAGCGTTGCGCAAGGTTGCCAAGGTCGTTGGCGAGATCGCTGTTGATCCGCCCGACCAGCGTTTCATGATAGATATCGCAATCCTGTCCGTACGAAACGTCGCGAAGCAAGAAATAACGCAACGCATCAAGGCCGTACTTGGCGACGAAATCATAGGGCGAGATCACATTGCCCACGGACTTCGACATTTTCTCGCCGCGATTATAGACAAAGCCATGCCCGACGACGGATTTGGGAAGCGGCACACCCGCCGACATCAAAAAGGCGGGCCAATAAATCGCATGGAAGCGGATGATATCCTTGCCGATCATATGAACATCGGCTGGCCAGTATTTCGCCATCTCTTTGCCGTCTGGATAGCCGAGCGCGGTGATATAGTTCGACAGCGCATCGACCCAGACATACATGACATGCTTGGGCGCATCGGGAACGGGCACGCCCCACGCAAAGGTCGTGCGCGAGACGGACAAATCACGCAGGCCCGATTTCACAAAATTGTAAACCTCGTTATAGCGCGATTTGGGCCGGATAAAATCGGGATTGCGCGTGTAAAGCTCAAGCAGCTTGTCTTGGTACTTTGACAGGCGGAAGAAATAGCTTTCTTCTTCCATCCATTCTACCGGCGCCCCCGAAGGCGCGCGTTTCTTGCCGTCAGGGCCTTCGGTGAGTTCGCTTTCGTCGAAATAGGCTTCATCGCGGACGGAATACCATCCACAATATTTGTCGAGATAGATATCACCGTTTTCGACCATCTTCAGCCAAAGCTTTTGGCAGCGTTCTTTGTGGCGCGGTTCGGTCGTGCGGATAAAATCGTCAAAAGTGACGCCTAAATCTTCATACAGCTTTTTGAACTGGGGCGAGATTTGGTTCACAAGCTCTTGCGGTGTGATGCCTTGCTTGGCTGCCGTCTGTTCGTTCTTCTGCCCGTGTTCGTCCATGCCGGTTTGAAAGCGCACGTCAAACCCGTCCTTGCGCTTGAACCGCGCAAGGGCGTCGGCAGCGATGACTTCATAGGCGTGGCCGATATGGGGCACGCCGTTGGCGTAAGGAATGGCACAGGTCAGGTAATAGGTTTTTTTCTGGGTCATGGCGGTCATTGGGGGTAAAAGTGGCGAATAAAGCCAGTTAAAGCATGTTTTTATGCGAAAGAACAGGACCCATGATATGGCTCTATCCATATGATTTGGAAGATTCTTTATTGACCCTGTGCGTCAAAAGGTTATGTGCAGGTGTGATTTTGGGCTAAGAACCTTGACAAAGGGGGCGGTTTTCGTGAGATTGCGCCACCCGCGCTTGGTTTGGGCTTGGCTCAGGCCTCGCGGCTCTTTGCATGTGCCAAGGCTCGTTACCCGAGGCGGCAAGAACATTTAGACTTTAATAGAGTGTACAGGACAAACCATGGCTAAAACAAAGAACGATATCAAGCTTGTCAGCAGCGCAGGCACCGGCTTTTTCTACGTCACAAAGAAGAACCCCAAGAACACGACCAAGCTCGAGCTGAAGAAATATGATCCGCGCGCGCGCAAGCACGTGGCCTTTAAAGAAGGCAAGATCAAAGAAAGCAAGAAGTCGTAACACACGGTCAGGCGGGTTCCTTTATGTTCAAGTATTCGGCGGCGCCAGCTCGCGAAGACGATCAAACGTCTGCGCCTGATCTTGAACATGAC